>JADHNY010000066.1 GCA_016779265.1 Pirellulales bacterium
TCAGCGGCATCGCCCACTCCCATCGCAGGCGCTGCCAGGCCGGCATGATGCCGCCTGCACGATATCACTCTGCGCATGGCACCCTGCACAATGGCACCACAATGGCACTCAGACGGCAGGACACTCTGGCGACAGGCCTGACGGCCTGAACTGCCCTGCCTGACGGCCTGAACTACCCTGCCTGACGGCACTGAGGACGCCTAGCGTCGGCCTGTTTTGCTCGGTATGATGCCCGCATTCTTCCCCGATAGCTCAATGGTAGAGCGAGCGGCTGTTAACCGCTAGGTTGTAGGTTCGAGTCCTACTCGGGGAGCTACGCCACTTCGGCAAGGGGTGGCAGTCAGAGGCAGGAAGGTGAAAAACCTCCTGCCTCTCGGTGTTTTTGGAGGTTCTGGCAACGGGCTCTTGCTTGGCCTGCCACGCTCTTCCCTCTCCTGCCGACGATCACGACTGCATTGAGGGAGCCCACGCAACGTTGAGGGAGCCCGAGCAGCACCGTCGGCTTCGCGGACATCGCAGAGGTCGTGTTTGGAGATCTGAACGCGATGCGGACTTTCTGGAACTCGTGTCCCCGCAGTCTGAAGAGGGCGGCATTTCAGTCACGACATAGCATGAGGATGCTTGTCCAGAGTCATCCGGAGTCGCCCTGGTTTTCAGTCGTACCTGCCCATGGGCGACTGGCCTGCTTTGAAAATCCTGATCAAGCGAAATGAAGGTCGACAGCCCCTGCGGTGAGGAGGCTTTCGATGAAGAGTCCAAGCTGTGTCTGATTTTTAAGCGGTTGTCGCGGAGAACCGGGTGATGAAATCTCTCATCTCGTTGGTGGTGCTGGTTGTCCTCTTTCACGGTTCCTGTTTTGGGGCGGACACATCGAAGCCAAACATCGTTTTCATTTTCGCGGATGACCTTGGGTGGGGCGACATCTCGTGCCACAGAGCGGAGGACTGGCTGAAGACGCCCCACATCGATCGTCTTGCAAGTCAAGGCATCGACTTCTCTCAGTTCAACGTGCTCAGTCCGGTCTGCTCAGCCAGCCGAGCCGCGATGATCACGGGAAACTACTCGGCCCGATACAGCATTCATTACGCGCTGCACTCGGATGCTTCAAAGAACCGGCACATCAACCAGGCCGACTGGCTTGATCCACGGGCACCGACGCTCCCGCGTATCCTGCAGGCCGCTGGCTATCACACTGCCCACATCGGTAAATGGCATCTTGGCGAAGGACCGCCGCACATGCCCGACGGACCAACGATGGCGGACTATGGCTTCGACGACTCACTGGTCTATCACGGCCCAGGCCCCAAGGTGAATCAGCGAAAAATCGGGGTCGAGGCCGCGGATGCGATCGAACGCATGAAGGACAGGCAGCCCTTTTACCTCAACGTGTGGCTCCATGAGACCCATGTGAAGCACTTTCCCACGCAAGACTCCCTGAATGCTTTCAAGCATCTCGATCCGCGTCGGCAGGTCTATGCGGCGACTTTGCGAGAGGCTGACAACAATGTGGGGCTGATTCTTGAAGCCTTGAGGACGTCAGGTGCTGACAAGAACACCATCGTGATCTTCTCGAGCGACAACGGACCAGCGGGAACTCCGTATGCAGCCGATGACCGCGGTCCCACACCCGAAGATGGCAACCTGAAACAGGGCTTTGGTCCCTACTACAGCGCAGGCTCCACGGGTGGTCTCCGCGGCCGTAAGGCTCGGCTTTTTGAAGGAGGTGTCCGGGTGCCCTTTCTTGTCCGCTGGCCGGGACACACACCTGCAGGAACAACGAACACCCAGACGGTGTTCACTGCGATCGACATGCTGCCGACACTCTCTGCTGCGGCTGGTGTGCAGCTTCCCGCCGATCACGAAGGCGACGGCGAAAACCTGCTGAAAGCCTTCGAGGGCCTGCCCATCCAGCGTTCGAGGCCGCTGTATTGGAAGGCGTCGGGTATTGGTCGAGACGCCGACAGCTGGTGCCAATGGTCGATCCGCGAGGGTGACTGGAAGCTCTATGCGAACGCAGAAGTCAGCCGTATCGAACTCTACGATCTGTCCAACGACCGGGCTGAAACGACTGAGTTGAGCAACGACTACCCCATCGTCACGACACGCATGAAGGCTCAGCTGCTGAACTGGATCGACTCCCTTCCCACGTCGCCAGACCCTGCGTGCGTGAGCACAGGCCACGAGGCAACCGACTCAGCCGGCGGGAAGTCTGGTACACACAAGCGGGCGACCGCCGAGCAGCGAGCAAAGGCCTTCCGACGCTGGGATACCAATGGAGATGGCAAGCTCACCCTTGACGAATACCAGACCGGCTTGAAGGGCCAAGACGATCTCGATGCCCGCTTCAACAGGCTGGACAAGAACACCGATGGTGAGCTGACCCGCGAAGAGTTTCTCCGGCCGACGGCGAAGGGTTCCGCAGAAGCAGGGCTGCGTCCAATGCATGTGGTGGACGCGAGCGACACGAGCAGTCATTCCGGCTGAGGTCCAGGAGTTCACTCACGGTGACGATCTCGCTTCGCTCACGGTGACGCTCTCGCTTGGAAGAGCCGCGAGCTTTGGACCGCTTGCATGCCCGCACGTCGTTTCCCTCGGGTTCGGCTTTTCCATACACTCTACGCCTAAAAGATCTCCGCTGAATGTCGGCTGCGAGCCGAGTTCGTCGTGATCTCGCCCATAGCAGATGCCACGGCATCTCTTCCAAGAACGCTTGGATTCGACACGCTTCTCCCGACACCGTTTCTACTGACACACTGGGGTCCATAACCTTGGCTGCTTCGACATCAGTTCTTGCCGACAAACTGCACGAATACCCACAGCAAGATGTGATCGACGGGACCGGCGGAGCCGCAGCCGCGGTTCTCGACGACTGCCTCAACAAGCATGGTGGTGTGTTGCCTCTCCTGCACCGCTACGCCGGGCGAACCTTCTGCACACCAGGAAAGCGGCTGCGACTTGCTGCGGAGTCGTACTACCCCGACTACATGAACGGCACAGGACTCGATGAGCTCTGGATGTGCTGCACCGTGCCGATCGTGACGGGAGTGATCGACACGCGCACGAACAAGGCACCTTTTCGCGAAGGTGAATCGCACGTCCTCACGCCGGACGGGCAGGTCATTTCGCTGCAGGATCTGATCGCTGCCAATCCAGAAGTGGTCATGGGCGAGAAGGTGACGGCCTTTTCCAAGGCGTTGTTTGGCGAGGCGACCTGGCCGATCGTGTCGAAGAAGTTCGACAACCTCAATCCGATCCCACACCATCTCCATTGGTCGAAGTGGGAGGTCTACGACATCAACTCATTCGACAACCCCGGAGTCAGCCCATCGCATTATCACACCACCGCGATGGGACTCTATCCATTCGTGACCAAGGAGCAGTTCCTGGCGTGCATGAAGCGGTTTGGAAAGGGTGCATACAACGGGGTTCGCCATCTGTCACCGCATGTGATGATGCAGCTTGATAATGGCTTCGTGATGCCAAACGGTGTGCTGCACTCACCCACCAACCTCTGCACGCACGAACTCCACGTGACGATGGACGAACACTTCCTTGCAGAGGATCTCACGCTCGACGGAAGCATCGGTGCCGCCGATGCGTTCTACGCCTGCCGCGAAGAGGACTACCCCAAGGATCGGCATGAAGACTGGGAATATCTAGTTGAGAAGTTCGACTTCGAAGCCAACCAGGATCCCAACTTCGTGCTCAAGAACGCACGTCCTGCACTCGCTGCCGATGCGTTTTCTGGCGAGGGAGTTGACGCCACGTGGATCATCTATGGGGACTTCCTTGGTGACCAGAAGTGCTCCATCCTCCGGCTCACCGTGCAGCCTGGGAGCAAGACGAAGTTTTGCCCGGAGAGCCCCGCGCTGTTCCACACCAATGGCGGCAGCGGCCGCGTCGGCAAGCTCGATGTGCGGTACCACCACGACATGATTCTCGGCGAGATCTACCCCGAGATCGGCTTCATCACGCAGTCCGCACTCGCCAACGGTGGTGTCGAGATCGAGAACACGGGATCAGAACCGCTTGTGCTCACCTTCGACTTTCCCCAGAACGCACACTCGAAAACGCCCGGTGGCTGAGCCGCACGGGCATGCGGCTGCTGCCAGCTGGCCGCGACAAAGGACATCGCCACATGAAGAAAACTCACTCCAGACAGGGAACAGTTCACGGCTGCATTCGCACGCGTCCGGCTGCTACGGCTCCCATGTGAGTTCCAGCGTGACAGGTGCAAGACCGGACTCCACCGTCACCGTCAAACCGGAGAGATCGGGGCTGGCATAACGAGCAGGTGTGCCCAGCTCGACATCAGTGATTTCTCCCTCCTCTACATTGGCGGCATTCGCCGACGGGAGCTCCTTTGTCACCGACACTTTGTTGACACCCACCTGAGCACCATCCCCCTGCTCATGCGTGGTAAGCACAAACTTTCCGGCTGCATCCGTCAGCCCAGTGGCGGGCTTGCCACCCTCACTCGGCTGAAACAGCACGACCGCACCTTCCAGCGGCTCACCCTCAAGCATGACCACGCCCTCAACGGGGGCCAGCTGCGGCCCATCGCTTCCACAGCCAACAGCAAGCACCGCGACCGCTACAACCGCAGCCATCCCAGCCAGCGAACTCTTTCCACATCTCATGAACGAAAGTCTCCAAACCAGAAGGTGTCCAGGGGCACAGGGTCGGCCAGCCCGTGTCATCACCTGTTGAGATGACACGGGCCACCGCCACACGATTCGTGAAGCCTCGATCCTTATGGCAAGGAAGCAGGCTCGCCTTCATCGCGGCCACCGAGATGCTGATACGTCCAGTGGTCAATATTCTCCGAGAAGAAGTGCACCGAGCCGTCACCCATCACAAAGTTGGTTCCACCTGGATGGGCTGACTTGAACCCAAACTCTGTGCTCCAGTTGCCCCACCAGTGGCACGGCCCCTTGGACTGATCCTGATTGCAGGTGTCGTAGTTGATGGGATAGATCGTGCTGATCATGCCCTGGGTGTTGCTGGCATGTGCCCAGCCACGATGGATGGGCAGGGCACAGTTGGCCATCACCTCGCCCATGAAGATGGTCTTCGAGAGGCCGTCATCGACATCCTCCATCTTGCACTTAAAGTTGCGGCCCATGCGGGTGAAAGGGCCGGCCGGCAGATTATCTGTCGTGCTGTAGTTGTAGGCGTCGTAGGCCGCCCGCTCCGGACAGCTGCCGGCTGGGTTGTTGCCCGTTCGCGTGGGTCCCTTGGAGGCCGCATAGCTGAAGGTGGCAAGCTGCCCTGGCTGCACACCATTGATCGTGATCTCGTTCATTTCTGGAGACGGATCAGACGCACAGCGATACACCGAGATCTTTGAGCCGGCGATATAGGGCGACCCATTGACCACCGCTCCACCTGGCCACTTCTGATAACAGGGTGGCTGTTCCATATCGAAGGCATCGTAGAGTGGCTTCTCTTCGATGAATGGCAGCAGATAGACCAGCAGCGAGCCACGGTTCCTCGCGAAGTTGGCTGCGTTGATATTGTTCGTCCACCAGATTCCACCCCCAGGAAACTCACCGTTGGTGTCGTGATAGTTCTGCAGCCCAAGACCCAGCTGCTTGAGACTGTTGGTGCACGAGGTGCGACGGGCTGCCTCACGAGCGGACTGCACGGCAGGCAACAGCAGGCCTACCAGCACACCGATGATGGCAATGACCACGAGGAGTTCGACGAGCGTGAACCCCTTCTTGAGAGAACGCGACATAAAAGGTAACTCCTCAAGAGATGGAGAATGTGCGTGACGCCTGATTGATGAATCAGAGCCTCCGACGTTTGAGAGATCCCACAAAGAACACAAACGAAAAAAAGGGAAGACCCCACGGACTTCGAGAGACGTGAACCGCTTATCTCCCCACTCGCAGTCACGGCTCACCGGCGGTTACAACACTTCTACGTAACCCGACGCCCAAAGATCAAAGCAACCTCACGAGCATACGGCCATTTCGAGGGGCTGCCAACACAACTTCCCTCAACTCGTTGCCTCCAGCCTGATGCCATTCCAGCGAGCAACCTCAGCGCAAGGACTCTCCATGACCCGCACGACGTGGCTCATTTTTGCCTTTTTTCTCACATTCTTTGCCATAGATGGCTCGGCAGCGGTGCAGGCAGCGGAGCGGCCCAACATCGTCGTGATCATCTCGGACGACAGCGGCTACAACGAGTTTTCCCTAAATGGCTCTGAACATTTTGCCACTCCCCGGATCGACTCGATTGCCCGTGACGGCGTGCGGTTTACCGAGGGCTACACCAGCGGCACCGTCTGCAGCCCCACGCGGGCAGGCCTGCTGACAGGCCGTTACCAAAACCGCTTCGGCCATGAGTTCAACATTCCTCCGGTCTATAGCGAGACCAACGGGCTGCCACTCACCGAGACCACGATTGCTGACGTGATGCAGGAAGCCGGCTACCGCACAATCGCCCTCGGCAAATGGCATCTCGGCTACGCCCCGGCGTTTCATCCGCTCTCGCGAGGCTTCAGCGACTACCACGGCTTCCTGCAGGGGGCCCGCAGCTACTTTCCTCTTGAGAAGCCGACCGTTCTCAATCGACTCCTCCGCGATCGTGAGCCGATTCCGGAAACCTTTGAATACATGACCGATGAGCTTGGCCGCGCAGCTGCCGCATACATCGCCGAGACAAACGACCGGCCGTTCTTTATGTACCTTGCGTTTAATGCCACGCACGGTCCGAACGATGCCACCGAGGCTGATCTTGCAGCGGTTGCTGATGGCCCTGGCAACCGTACCCACAAGGCGATGACCCATGCCCTTGATCGGGCTGTGGGTGTGGTGCTCGACGCCCTCGACGAGCATCACAAGCGAGACAACACGCTCGTGGTCTTCCTCAACGACAACGGGGGGGTGCGTGGCCACGACAACACGCCACTGACAGGGTTCAAGGGAAGCACCTGGGAAGGTGGGATCCGTGTACCCTTTGCCGTTCGCTGGCCGGCCCGGATTCCCGCCGGCCAGGTCTTCACCAAGCCTGTGATCTCACTCGACATCTTTCCCACAGCGATGGCGGCCGCCGGTGTCGAGGACACGCCGGGCGAACCACTCGACGGCGTTGATCTTCTGCCCTGGCTGACCACGCCACGCGAGGACCGGCCGCACCAGACTCTGTTTTGGAAGAACGGGTCACGATGGGCTGTCCGTGATGGTGACCTCAAACTCGTCGTCTCCAACAGCTCATCGCAAGGCAGAGCCCGGGGCCGCAAACAACCGCAGCAGGCCGCTGAGCTCGAACGTGGCCTGTTTGAGATTCCCCGAGATCCCGGCGAACAGCATGACCTGGCCACCGAGCGGGCATCAGACGTCGCCCGGCTCACCGAGATGTATGAAGCCTGGAAAAAGGACTTCCCAGAGACTCCCTGGGGCCCAAACAACCGGTAGCTGCCCTCCCGCGACGGCCAAGAACATCCTGGATGTCTACCATGCCCGGACGGGTGTGGCGGGCGGCCACGTCCAGTTCGGACGCTGGCCTCTCGAGATGCCTGGATGACTGCTCCCCCAACGAACACTTGTGGTGCTAGCCGGCCCTGGATGCGGGCATGGCTGACCGCTGCTGGTATCTACAACCTCCTCTGGGGTGCGGTCACTGTCCTCTTTCCGGCCTGGCTGTTTCTGCTGACTGGCCTGGAAGAACCTCGGTATCCCTTTCTCTGGCAGTGCGTGGGGATGATCGTGGGCGTGTTTGGGGTGGGCTATCTTGCGGCCGCCACCGACCCGCTGCGACACTGGCCAATCGTGTTGGTGGGACTGTTAGGAAAGATCTTCGGTCCGATCGGCTATCTTGACGGGGTTCTCCGTGGCGACGTGCCGGTAGCCTTCGGTGTGACGTTGCCGACCAACGACATCCTCTGGTGGATTCCCTTCACAATGATCCTGCTTGCCGCCCGTCGTGAGGCCTGCGGCTCTGCGTCCGCTGCCGCCTCTTCCACATCATCTCCCCAGGCATCGTCTGCAGGGCGGGCAGCTGCTTGGCTTGTGCCCCTCCTGCTGGCCTGTTCGCTCAGCACGAGTCTCGCCGCGGACCCGCTACCCCGCACGCCGCTGTGGAAAGGCACGCCTCCAACCGGATCGATCACGGGCGATGCATCCGCCGCTGATGAGAATGCCTTCTACACCGTGCATCTGCCCGACAGACCGACCGGTGCAGCCGTCGTCATCTGCCCGGGCGGTGGCTACGGTGGCTTGGTCGTCGATGGTGAAGGGCATGGAATCGCCAAGTGGCTTAATCTCCATGGCATCGCTGGCATCGTGCTGGAGTATCGGCTGCCACGCGGCCGCACGGAGGTGCCCGTTCTCGACGCCGGCCGCGCGATCCGAACGGTGCGGCAGCATGCGACCGAGTGGCAGATCGATCCCGAACGCATCGGCATCATCGGCTTCTCCGCCGGTGGGCATCTGGCTGCCACGGCCGCCACGCTCTTTGATGGTGGCAACCCACTTGCAGACGATCTAGTGGAGCAGCTCTCGTCTCGCCCCAACTTCGCGATCCTAATCTATCCGGTGATCGACATGGGGGAGTCGGCCCATGCAGGCTCGCGGAAGAATCTGTTCGGCGAGAATCCGAGCGAGGAGATCACGCATCGTTTCTCACCGCACCACTGGGTCTCTGAGCAGTCGCCTCCGGCCTTCCTTGCCCATGCCGTCGACGACACCGTCGTGCCGATCAGCCACAGCGAACTGCTCTACGATGCCTATCGTGAGCAGGGGCTGCCCGCGTTGCTGCTGCGTCTGCCCGATGGTGGCCACGGCCTCAATGGCTACAAGGGCTCATCCTGGGATGCCTGGCAGAGCGGGGCGATCACCTGGCTGCGGGAGCGGGGCATGATCCCCACACCGTGACTGGCCTCCACACCGCAACTGAAGCAGAGCAGTGGCTTTCTGTTCTCGCATCGGTCACAGAGGCGGGCGACTGCTTTGCAGAGGCTGGTGCTCAGAATCGGGCCGGGGCGTAGGGAGCCGCGTCGAGAAAGGGCTCGCGTCCGGCAACGAAGTCAGCCACGAGGCGACCTGTCGCTGCTGCGAGCGTGACGCCGATCATGTTGTGGCCGGTCGCCAGATAGCCTCTGGCAAGACCGGGTACTGGCCCAATAATCGGCAGGCTGTCCCAGGTCATTGGCCGCCAGCCATACCAGGTCTCTTCGGCAGGAGCCTCCACGCTGGCCACAAGGTAGCGGCGGGCAGCACTGCGAAGCTGGTCGAGTCGGCGGCTGGGAATGGTCGTGTCGTAGCCGGCAAACTCCATCATTGATCCCAGCCGCAGACCCTGCTCAAACGGCGACACACCCACCTTCTGTTCTGGAAACAGGATCGGATGGTCGGGGCAGTGCTCCGGCCGTGGCATTGTCAGTGAGTAGCCCTTGCCCGGCTCGATCGGGATCGAGATGCCCAGCTGCTTCGACCAGAGCGTGCTGCGAGCGCCCAGGGCAAACACGTAGTGATCCGCAGCGAGCATGCCCTCTGAGGTCTCCAGGCCGACAATCCGCTGGCCTTCGCGATGCACCTTCTCAAGCGAGCACCGCTCACGAAACACAACACCTCGCTGCCTGAGTCTCTCGGTCCAGCTCGTGGTGAGCCTGTCGGGCCTGACAGATGCGTCCCCCGGATAGTGAAAGCCGCCGGCGAGGCCCGGCTTGAGCCCTGGATCAAAGTCGGTCAGCTCTGCGGAAGAGAGCCGCGTTGCCCAGAGTCCAAAGTGTTCGCCAAGCAGACGGTCTTCAGCCGCAAAGGCCTCCAGCGGCCCCTGGTTTTCAAACACATACAAGAGGCCCTTGTCTTCCCACTCGCAGTCGAGCTGCTCCGCGGCAACCAAGGATCGGTATTCCGCCATCGAGGCATTCAGAATCGCCTGGAGATGCTTTCCCGCAGAGAGCACCTGGCGGTGGGTGCACCGCGCAGCAAACTGCAGCATCCACCGGGCGAGTGCCGGGCTGAACCTGGGCTTCACGCGAAAGGGCGACTGGGGATTGAAGAGCGACTTCAGAGCGACCTTCATCGCTCCCGGCTCGGTCAACGGCGCGACATGGCTTGGGCAGATGTAGCCGCAGTTGCCATGAGAACACTCACCGCCAATGGCACCCTGATCAATGACGGTGACCTCGAATCCCGCCTCCCGCAGGTAGTGGCTGCAGGCAATGCCCACGATCCCACCACCCGCCACGATCACCGATCCTGCCGCACCGCTCATCGGCCCATTCCTTCGCGAAACGGATCACCTGGCTGGCGAATAAAAAAGCCTTCCGCTGTCACAAAGGCCTCGCCGGTAATCGTAGGAATCACCTTCCCCTCGCCAACTGGCTGATACCGGCCCTCAAACCGTCCACCGAGCACGCTCTCCTGCACCCAGGTCTCCCCAGGCGCAAGCTTCCCATCTGCGGCAAGGCAGGCGAGTTTGGCGCTCGTGCCAGTGCCACAAGGCGATCGGTCGAAGGCACCTCCAGGGCAGAACACAAAGTTGCGAATATGCACGCCTGGAGTGTCGCTATGCTCGAAAAACTCAATGTGGTCGATCTCACCGTCGGCTGCCCCGGTGATCCCCGCCCGCGGAAGCTCCCGTCGCACACGAGCCGCAGCATCAAGCAGCTGCGGGATGTGCTCCGGGCGGATCGGGCAGGGTGCGTCCTCAGAGAGGAAAAACCAGTTGCCACCCCAGGCGATGTCGCCGGTGATCGTTCCGAGCCCTTCAACCTCCACCGCGACTTTTTTTCGATGGCGAAAGCTCGGCACGTTCTCAATCGCCACGCGGTGCGGCGAGAGCAGCGCCACATCGACTGGCCCAACCGGGGTCTCAAAACGATGCTGGCCCAGGCCGATGCGTCCGATAGCGTGCAGTGTCACTGCCACGCCGATCGTGCCATGGCCGCACATGCCGAGGATCCCGGTGTTGTTGATGAAGATCACCCCACAGGCGGCGGTGGGGTCTTCCGCCTCGCAGAGAACAGCACCCACAATCGCCTCATGGCCTCGTGGCTCGAGGATCACGCAGCGGCGTAGCCAGTCATGCTCGCGGAGCCGATCCCGCTGCTTGGCCACTGAGCCGCCTCCGAGATCGGGTGCCCCTGAAAGGATCAGCCGAGTCGGCTCCCCTGCGGTGTGGCTGTCGACGTAGGCGATCCGCTCACAGGAGGACTGCACACTGAAGTCAGCGGTGCTCATACCTTCCCCGGCCAGGCGTCCCACCAGGTGCGAAACTGCCGCCATTGCTCTTCAAGAAAGCCCTTTTGAGATGGGCTGAGGGCGTCGCTTGGGTTGAGCTGGCAGGCGTAGTCAGCATGCCCCTCCAGCACCATCAGCTGCTTGTAGTAGAGGACAAGGTCTGGCCCTTCGTCGTAGGTCGAGAGCACCGCCAGCGCCGCATCGAGTTCGGCTGCTAGCCGGCGGGCCTCGACGTCTCCAGCCGCCGCCTGCCGGCAGAGTTCGAACAGCCTCAGCACCTCGCGGGGCAGCGCATTGCCCACACCGGTGATCGCCCCCACCGCCCCACAGCGAACCACTCCATGAAAGACCTGCGTGTCGACTCCCACCATGAGCGCGAGGCTCTCGTCACCGCTGGTGATGTGCTCTGCGGCATAGGTCAGCGATGCCGCCCCGCCAAACTCCTTGAAGCCCACGAGGTTGGGAAACTCGCTCCGCAGCTCAAAGAAGAGGTCGGCCTTGGTTTCAAAGCCGTAGTAGGGGCTGTTGTAGATCACTGCGGGCAGGCCTGCGGCGGCCTTGAGGATCCCAGCAAAGTGGTGCTTCTGGGCAGCAGACGACGTGCCACGGGAGAGCACCCGAGGGATCACCATCAGCCCTGCCGCGCCGACTTCTGCCGCGTGTGCCGCGTGCGCAGCTGCCGTCTGCGGATTCTGCGCCCCCGTTCCGACGATCACGGGAATGCCCGCTTCGGTCAGCCGCCGCACGCCTTCCTGTCGCTGGGCGTCGGTGAGCAGCGGCCAGTCGCCCATCGAGCCGCAGTAGATCACCGCCGACATGCCGGAGTCGATCAGCTGCTTGGCTGTCGACACCAAGACATCGTGGAGCAGTTCTCCCTGCGTGTCGCAGGGGGTCATCAGGGCGGGCATGCAGCCTTGGAAAATATTCATGACGGAAACATAGGACCGCAGCCACATCTTTCGCAAGCGGCGGTCGCAAACTGCTCAACGTTCGCAGCTGCCGAGTACCCGCCTCCACACAGTTGCAGGGCCTTTTGTCGCGGGTTTAAGTTGCCACTGGCAATGAGAGGGAGTTCCGGGGGAACTCTCTCAATGGTTCTCTTTCTCTTGCGATTGGGAGAGACTGGCCATGGGTATTCTTCCCGCCTGTCAGCAGACGAGTGAAGATGTGATCGATGCGCAGGTCGAGTTGCCTCCAGAGCGGTCTTCGGACCTGCTTCCGGAGCTCTATACAGAACTCCGAGAACTCGCAGCGTCACGCCTTGCTCGAGAAAACGACTGCATCACCTTGCAGGCAACAGATCTCGTCCATGAGGCCTACCTTCGCATCGCTGGTCGCCACGAGGAATCGCGTTGGAACAGCAAAGGTCATTTTTTTGGCGCCGCCTCTCTCGCGATGCGGCGAATTCTGATTGAACGCGCCCGACGAAGAATATCTCAGGGCATTCATGTGCAGCAGCGGCCTTGCGAACTCTTTCAACTCGGTTTGCTGGCGGGTGAAGACACAACTGACTGCGATCCACTCGACCTCCTCGCGCTTAACGACGCTCTTGAGCAGCTGGAAGCTTCCAACCCTCGGTGTGCGAAACTGGTCGAACTCCGATTTTTTGCAGGCTTGTCGAATCGGCTCGCCGCCGAAGTATTGGGCATCTCCACGTCGACAGCTGACGAGGACTGGCGGTACGCCAAAGCATGGCTGCGGGTCGCCATCGACGAGGGTGTGCCAATACCTCCCCGGCTCACGAGCAACCGCTCGCGTGGTCTCCCACACAGCCGGCTCCCCGTCCCGCGGTGACACCATCTCGATGGCACAGGGAAACATCTTCGTCTCTGGGTAGTTCTTCATTTTTGTTCGCACAGGAAGCCAGATACCCAAGTCCACAGCGCACCTGTGACCGTTGGTTTTTCTAGCCGTCCCCAGCGGGCAGATGAACCTCCGGATCCCACAGCGGTCGCCTCAGGGTGAGAGCCATGACCTGTGAGAAAGAAGCCCAACTCTTTCGCATCGCTGTAACCCTGGAATCTGCCGAACTGCGGCAGGCCTATCTCAGACAAAGCTGTGAGGGCAATCCGTCTCTGCGTCTGCGTATAGAGCGTCTTCTTGCCGCGGATAGCAGGCAGAGAAACGACCTGCTGAGCCTGGCCGACAGCGAAGAGACGCCAGAACCCACCGGCAATGCAGATTGTTTTCCGCGGGTGACGGGATATCGAATCCTCGAACGACTCGGCGAGGGAGGTTCCGCGACCGTTTACAAAGCCGAAAAAAACGGATCGCTTCGGCAGCCAGTGGCGCTGAAAATTCTCAAAACCTCTCTTGCGGATGAAAAGGCTGCATTTCGTTTTTCCATCGAGCAAAGCACACTCGCCACACTCAATCACCCATACGTCGCCGCCGCCCATGCTGCAGGCGAGTCTGAAGAAGGCTTCCCTTATGTGGTGATCGAGTACGTCGATGGCCTGCCGATCACCGTCTACTGCGACGATCGCGAGCTCTCCCTGAGAGACCGTCTGAACCTTTTCTGCCTTGTCTGCGAAGGCGTCCAGCACGCCCACTACAAAGGCATCATTCACCGTGACCTCAAGCCATCAAACATTCTCATTCAGGAGATCGATCACCGCCCACAACCAAAAATCATCGACTTTGGAATCGCAAAAACTGTCGTCCCACAGAGTCTCTCGTCCCGCCACGCGACACGCGATTGCGAGCTGCTGGGAACGCTTGAGTACATGAGCCCGGAACAGTTGAGTGGTCAACAGCAGACCGTTGATACGCGAAGCGACATCTACGCACTCGGCGTGGTGCTTCACGAACTTCTCACTGGACGGGTTCCTTTTGCGGAGCAGCTCGCTGCATGCCCCTCGCTTGAACACATGCTGTCGATGATCCGCACGCAGCTTCCTCCGAAGGCCAGCGACTCGCTCCCAACCGGTCCCTCTGCAGCGACGACGGCCGCGTCACGTTCCACAACGCTTTCTGAACTCACGCGAACACTCCGCAAGGATGTCGACTGCATTGTGGCCCATGCACTCGAAAAACACCGCGACGACCGCTACTCCTCCGCGAACTCCCTGCGAGACGACATCACCCGATACCTCCAGCATCAGCCAATTCTTGCGAGACCGCCTCATTTCTTGCGGCGACTGATACTGGCAGCGGAGCGCAACGAGTCACGCATTCGCCGATCGGCTTTCATCACGGGGTTCCTTGCCATATTCACCGTGGCCCTCCTTCTCTGGCAAAGTCACCATCGAGCGAATCTCCTCGAAGAGCAGCAGCAGCAGCAGGTGTACGTAAGAACGGAAGTTCTCCCGTCCATTGCCGCCCTCAGCAGAGACGGCAAGAACCTGTCTGCATTTCTACAAGCGCGTGAGGTGCAACCATTTCTCGCGAACGATGCTGCGTTTCAACGTCTCTGGCAACAACTGCATATCACGGCGTCCTCAGAGGCCGTTGAAACTGGCACCGCCGTGAGTGTTCGCAACACCTGGGATCCGGAGGGGCATTGGCATCTTCTCGCTCGCGCTCCGTTTCAAGACATTCCACTGCCCTCTGGGCCTCTCCGAGTTCGACTCGACAGGCCTGGCTTTGTCAGCCGGGAACTTCAGTTGCATCTCCCGACTGCCTTCTCTTCGCCTGCAGCCTGCAGACTCATTGCTCAGCCTGATGACCGCGCAGGATCAGTCTGGATACCTGGCAACACCACCGCTGGGTCTGGACTGACACCACCGATCAATGCCGCCTTTTGGCTCGATCGAACGGAAGTCTCCAACGCAGACTATCTCGAGTTCGTGCAGGCAGGCGGGTATGAGAACCCGACATTTTGGCAGACGACTCTCTTTGTCCGTGATGATGCCCCCCTCACGTTTGCCGAGGCCATGAGCCTTTTTGTTGACCAGACTGGCCGCCCCGGTCCATCCACCTGGCGGAACGGCACGTTTCCAAATCATGCCGGTGCGTTTCCCGTCAGCGGTGTCAGCTGGTTTGAGGCCGCTGCATATGCCAGCTACCGAGCCGCCTCCCTGCCAACAGTTCACCACTGGGAGTGGGCGGCAAGCACGGATCAGCCCGGCATTGTGGCCGCCCAAGGAAATCACATGAGCGGACAGCCAGCCCCATGTGGCACCACTGATGCAGTGGGGCGGTTTGATGCCCGTGAACTTGCCGGCAACGTCCGCGAGTGGTGTTGGAATGCCGATGAGGCCGGCCAACGATACAGCATGGGAGGGGACTACCTCTCCCCGGCATACGCATTTACAAGCCGGCTCGCACTGTCACCTTGGGACCGCTCTCCGCAGAACGGCTTCCGCTGCATGCAACCGGCTGAAGGGGCTGGTGACAACGCGCTCCTGAACACCGTACCGAACGGCCGCCAAATCATTTTTGAACAGCCCCGCATCCCGTTCGAACAACTCGAACGTTGGTATACCTACGATCGCCACACGCCGCTCGATCCGATGGTTGTCCGCGAGGCGACTGCGTTGGCCGAGCGGCCCCAACTGCAGCACGAGATTGTCGAGATCACCACCGCATATGGCGACGGACGGTTTCAGCTGCATCTTCTGTTCCCGCAAGGCCTCCAGGGCCCTGCAGAGACCATTGTTTTTGCCCCAGGCATCAACGCATGGAACTCGGGCGGATCATTTCGATTTCAGAACAGTCCCTACTACTTCCCGTTGGCCGAACATGGACGAATCATCTGCTTTCCAGTTTACGAGGGCACTTTTGATCGCTGGCCAGGCAAGACCCTCCAGCAGCAGTTTCGCGAACACCCCATCGCTGCCCGAGATGACTACCTACGTGTGAGTAAAGATATTTCCCGTGCCGTTGACTATCTGCTCACACGCCCGGATGTCTCTGCTGAAAAGCTGATTTACTTTGGGCTGAGCAATGGCGCGCAGCGGGGGCCCATGTTGCTCAGCACGGATTCCAGACTGCAGGCAGGCATTCTGTTTGCTGGTGGCTACTCGGGCTGGCACATGGGCCATCCCGAAATCCATCTCTATCAGTTCACGCCCCACGTGACGCAGCCAATCTTGATGATCAACGGAGCAGATGACCATGTGTATCCAGTGGACTCTTCACAGAAGCCGATGTTTTTAGACCTCGGGAGCGATCAGAAGGATCATGTCCTACTCGCAGGCGGCCACCTGCCGCCGGCCGAGGAAGTTTGTGAAGTGATCGAACAGTGGCTCGCCGATCGATTCGCATCCGAATCCCCGACAAGGTGAAGCAGGCAAAACCACCGCAAACAGCCGTTCCCTCACCAGCGGATGCTGCCTCGCCGCGATGACACTTCGGCTACAGCCTCCGCTCCGATCAAAAAAACCGGCATCTCATCGGGCAGTTTTCTTCGCGGTGACGCACTGGGTTGATGTCTGACTCTTTGCAGTCCCCATCCATTTGCAGTTCCCATCCAGTTGGACGGTCATTTTTTTACCAAGGAGTTGGAGCATGACGCGGTTTTTTCTCATCCTCATGGGGTGTTTCGTCCTGGTCGCGGGGCAGGTGCGTGCTGCTGAAGAAGCCGGCGTGCTTCCAGCAGACGTGCGTGAAGCCATGAGCTTTCTTGTTGGAGAATGGACCTTCACCGTTGTCGAAAATGGTGAAAAACAGCAGGGACACTACGCCGCCCGATGGGCTGAGGGTGGCGACTGCCTTCACCTCACGTTCCGCACACCGACTCATCGGGATACGGGGCTGGGCAGCTGGGATCCGTCAACGGGCGAACTGGTTGAAAACTGGTATGGCCCCACGGCCGGTCGCCTCGAAATCCGCTATCAGATCACGTCCACAACAACATGGACTGGAGCCACAAGAGCCTCCAAACCTGACGGGAGTGTCGTAGAAGGCACCTGTGAACTGCAGCGGACAGATGCGAATGGCTTTGTCTACCGCAGCACATCGGCGACGGAGACCATGCACATCACAAACGCACGGGTTCTGCCTGCTGAGGATTCGGCAGCTGCCCGCGTGGCTGTCCTGAAAGCCTTTGTGGGCACATGGGAAGCGAATCTACCGAACGGGGGAACACGGCAGTGGTCCTTTGGATGGAGCCCAGAGCATCTGTTTCTCAACAATCGGATGGTGAGCCGCGACGCGAATGGAGACCCAACGTTCATTCTCAACGGCACGATCGGCTGGGACGCCGCGAACGAACAGCTCACGAACTGGTGTGTCGATGCGCTGGGGGAACAGATGACCTTTGTCTGGAAAGCAACAAACACCGCCCAGTGGAATGTGTCTTCTCCACAGAATGGAGCGACCTGGGAGTTCACCCCCACAGCCGACACCATGACATGGGTTCACAGCGATGAAAGGCTGACCTTCAAGAAGCGTTAGGCCTGCTGCTGCGGATCTCCCTTCAGCCGAACGCCCAGCACGCCCCCTTTTTTATCCCCGTCAGACTGGAGGCTCTCATGCACTCTTCAGTTCCGCGTTACTGTCTGTTGCTTGCCGCAACTGTTCTTTCCTGCTGGTCTCTGACGGCCTGTACACCAGCGATCGCCCAAGACGCCGGGACAGCAGAAGGGCTCGACGCCCAGTGGGCGGAACTGGAAGGCGATTGGATCTGCTACCGCGGAAATGGCTTCGCGATCAAGCGAATCTCCCGCGACGAAGAGACCTTCGAGATGTTTCTCCGCGATGGATCCCAGCTCAACACGTTCACCAATCGCATGGAGTTGTCTCAGAATGATGACGACGTGAACGTGTTCACCAAATACCTCGAGGATGGTTCGGTTGGATACCAGGGCATCTATAAGGTGCGGCAGGACGTGTTCTATGAGGTCGCCAACACGTTCCGGGCAGACACAAACCAGATACCGAAAGTTTTTGAGTACCGTCGGCTCGATGCCCCAATCGAGCAGTGGCTCGCGGCCGCCCGTGAAGGAGACACTGAAAAACTTTCGGAAATGCTCGATGGCGGCTTTGACATCAACGCAACCGCTCCAGATTCCCCAACGGCCCTG
>JADHNY010000007.1 GCA_016779265.1 Pirellulales bacterium
TCAAAGGGCAGCCCCCAGGGATCGATGCCTTCATGGCAACCGGTGCAGCCCCGGGCCGAGCGGTGCTGCTCCAGCCGCTCCCGGAGCGAGAGCTGGGTCAGGTCTTCCAGTGTGGGAACGTTCGGCGGAGGATCGGCCGGGGGACGGGCGATGATCTTCCGGGCCAGCCACGCACCCCGCTTGACCGGATTGGGCTCGCGGCCATCGGACAGCCCAGCGAGCACCGCGGGCAGCGTGAGCAGCCCTCCAAGATCTTCACGGACATGGCTCACCGGCACAAAGGCGAAACCACTCTCCACGGGTGTGTCGAGGCCGTAGTAGTCGGCCACGGCTTCATTCACCACAAGCGTGTCGCTCACAATCAGCTCCCGCGGCGACGCGTTGCGACGCATCAGATGGGCCAGCAGCCTCGCGGGCTCCTCCCGCAGGTGCGGCCGAACATGCCGGCGAAGCCGAGGGAAACGCTCCGCATCAATCTCCAGGACATCAAAGCGATCGAGCCTCAGCCACTCACTGGCAAACACCTCAGCAAACGCCTCAAACCGAGGGTCATCGATCAGCCGATCGGTCTGCGCAGCAAGGCCAGCCTGCAGGCTGCCTGCCGCGGCCTGCGAGAGTAGTTCGGCATCCGGGGGCGCGTTCCAGAGAAAAAACGACAGTTTCGACGCAAGCTCATAGCCACCCAGGGGCTCAGGCTCCGGCGTGCTGCTCTCCTCAATCAAAAACAGAAACTGCGGGGCCACCAGCACCGCCACGAGGCCATCGCGAAGGGCCTGCCGTGGGCTGCCGGTCGCAGCATGGCTCTGCTGCCAGATCGCCAGCAGCCCGTCGCGTTCTTCGACCGTGATCGGCCGCCGCCAGGCCCGCTCGGCAAATGCGGCAAGGATCGCCGCAGCGCGTTCCTTCGGCTCCGCCGCGTCGGCACCAGGCACGTTCACAATGCGGGCATAGGGCTCCGGTGGCCACTGCTCGTGCAGCGGCCCTTCAAACTCCACGCTTTTCACCAGCAGCCGCGGCATGTCGCGTTCGCTGGTGTATTCACTGCGGACGGCGATCTCCCGCAGGCCGGCGAGGTAGTTGGGATTGCCGGCTTCCACCTGCGGATCCGGGAAGTTGGCGATCGCTCCTGCAAAGACGTAGTCACGAAGTTCCGAGGAGTCGACCCGCTGCGGTGGGCCAACCGGGGCGAGCGTGCTGCCGCAGTCACGGCGGAGGCCAAGATGCACACCCAGCCACGGCCGCCGCTGCTCCATATCGGTCAACCGCCGTGCGAGCGGATGGTCGTCCTCCAACCGAATGAGCTGAATCTGCTCAATCGCGTCGGGGCCTGCGGAGTGCGGCTCAATCGTCACCTCGCCCGCGGGGAGCCGAACCACAGCAAAGTCTGGCTGCATCCAGCGGGCGGTGACCTGCCGCGTGCTGCCTGCAGCCGTGATGGACACAGCAAGCTCCTGAGAATCGGTGGCCGGCTGTCCGTCGGCCTGCGGCTGCTTCGCCTCCATGCCTGCCAGCCTGACCCGCACCACCGCGATGCCCGGCTCGGCAACCTGCCCCCGCCAACGGCTCGGCGTCTCCTGACTGAGCTCGGCTCCTGTCGGCGCTGACACCGCCTCACGAACCACGCTGGCTGTGCCCGGCGGCACCACCAGCAGATCGTCGCAGCAGGCCGCCCGCACGGTCACGCGAAACCGGCCACGATGCGGCAGCTCTCGCACCGCGACTTTGAAGTTGGGCAGCGGGCCATACTTGCTGCCCACACCGAGGTAGCGGGCCGATGGAATCGACGGCCGCAGCAGCAGCCCCTCGGGCACAACCTGATGGCCACGCCCCCGTGGGTCAATGAAGTCCTTGACGTCGTCGCCGTCCGATCCGCGGAGACAGGCAAAGACGGCATGCTCCATCCCGGCAAACTCCCGCCAGCCTCGCACCGTGTCGTTGCCTTGATAGCCCTCAATGAAGCGAAACTGCCGCTGCATGGCGACCGGCGCAAAAGGAAATGACTTCTGCACGGCAGGCTCGGTGATCCACACATCCGCTGCCGGGATGAGCCTGCTGATGTGGCCAAGAATCAACGGCTCGTCGGTAGGGGCCGGATTCACGCCGGTGCCCAGTTCCATGCGAAACTGCTGGATGGCAGGAGGCTCCACAGGATCGATCATCACCAGATCGACGGCTCGCTCGGCCGCCTCGACCGCCGCTTCAAGCTGACGCGGCGAGAGCTGCAGCGTGGCGGCCTGGTTGGTGAAGCCTTCCTTTGAGATGGCGTCAGCCGGCATGCCTCCCGTGACATCGTCTTCGATCCCCAGCAGATCGCGGAGGGCCTGCCGAACCTGGGCCACGGTCAGCCGCCGCACCGAGCCGTTGCGGGGAACCGGACGGGCCTCGAACGCTGCCAAGCCGTCTTCCGCCCAGGCCAGCAGTGGCTCACAGTCAGACGCCGGCAGCGGCTCGGCCTCTTCCGGAGGCATCGTGCCGTTGTGCAGTTCGTGGATCACACGCTGAAATACCGAACGGGTGGCCGCGTCGGGCACGGCGTCGATCGTTTCTAGATCCACACCACCTTCGTGCGTGTCGGCATCGTGGCAGTCGAGGCAGTGGGCCGCGATCAGGGGCCGCACCTGTTCAAACTGCTTCCTGACCGCTGCCTCGCGGACCGCCTCGCTGGTGGGCAGGCCCTCAGCGACCTCAGCAGCCACCGCCCAGCCTGGCCATGCAACCGCGACCAGCAGCAGCACTCCGCACCACCACCGGCGCAGCATCCATGCGGCCAGCCGCTCATTCGCACAGGTTGGAGAACCGCCCAGACCGTTCATGAGCAGCGTTCCCACGCTCACGCCTTCGGCAGCTCGTAGCCCTGGCGATACTCGCGAGCGAACAGGCGGTTGGCTTCGGCATCGCTCGACTTCTCGGTGACAGGATCGATCACGAGCTCGCGACCCACGGCATAGGGCGTTTCAGCGACGTCCACGTTGTTGGCCGCCAGGTGTTTCTCGAAGGAAGCAAAGGTGTCCGACACCGCCTTCGAGGCGGTGTCTCCGGCGACCGAGAAGTCTGGCCGACTGCCGAGATCCGCCGCCTCTCCGAGCTTCCAAGAGACATTGCCGAGGTGTGCCAGGGCGCTGGAGAGATGACCGTCTTCGATGTCGAGATGGAGATCCTCGTGGTTGCGGCTCTTCACGCCTTTCACAAAGTTGGCGAAGTGCAGCTGGTCGCTGCCGCCTTGCCACTTGCCCAGTTCGTTGCCGTCGTAGTCAAAGGCCACACCAGTGCGATAGTTCGGGCTGACCGCATAGCCCTCGGTCCCCCACCAGATGTTGGCCACCCGTAGCGGCCCGGCCTTGAGGCCAAAGTCTTCATCTTCGGTGATCTCCAGGCCTCGCACCTCGGAGATCAGCAGGGCGTCGTCCCAGGCGAAGAGCGTCAACTGGCTGTTGGCGGCATCGCCGTTGTCGACATAGCCGAGCCGCCCGCCCGTGCTGACCACCCGCTTGGGCAGTTCCTGCTTACCCAGACCCCAGCGGGCCTTGTCGATCTCGTGCGGGTTCTGATTGCCGAGGTCGCCATTGCCGGTGCGAAGATCCCAGTGCCAGTCGTAGTGCAGCCGCTCCCGGATCGGCACAACTGCCGGCGAAGGTCCAGCCCAGAGGTCGAAATCGAGTCCCTTCGGCAGCGGCGCTGGTGTGTCTACCAGGCCGATGCTCTTCCGCCGCTTGTAGCAGAGGGCATGGGCCACTTTGACCTCACCCAGTTTTCCACTGTGCACGAAGGCCAGCGTGTCCCGCATGCCAGGCATGCTGCGGCTCTGAGCCCCCATCTGGCAGATGCGGCCGAGCCGGCGGGCATGGTTGACCATCACCCGGCCTTCTTCAACCGTGTAGCTGCAGGGCTTCTCCACATAAACATCCTTGCCAGCCTGCATCGCCCAGACCGTCATCAACGCATGCCAGTGGTTGGGCGTGGCGATGGAAATGATGTCGATCTCTTTGTCGTCAAGAAGCCGGCGGAAGTCAGACTCAAACCGTGGAGGATTGAGCATGTCTTGAAAACGCTTCTCGTACCGAGCCTGGGTGTTTGGGTCGCAGTCAGAGACCGCCACAAGGTCCGCATCAGGATTGGCAATCCATTCCCCGACATGCGTGCTGCCGCGGCCATTGAGCCCGATCACCGCCACGCGAAGCTTCTCACTGGGACCGACCGTGCGTGTGATCCGCTTTGGCAGGTCAGCTGCACTCGCCTTCAGGCCGGCCAGAGACACCGCTGCGGTCGCCAGCGCCTGCTCGACAAAACTCCGACGATTGAGCTGAGGAAGGTCACGCATCACATGCACTCCTAGTAAAGGTGGTCTGGCTCGCAACGGCCTGCACTGGTTCCCCGAAAGTGTCTCCAGATTACCTGAGCGGCGGCGGGCTTGCGAACAGGGCCACTCACTCAGCCGGACCGCGATCGACACCGCGTCTTTCGGCTCCTAGCATTGTTGAAGACCTGTGTTCCCATCGTTGCGAAAATGGATCATCTGTTTGCTTGAGTGAGGCTCCGATCATGCCGAACGTTGCTCCCAAACGCCAACACGCCGCAGCAGTGCCCGCTCGTCGCAGGGCGTTCCGCAGTGCTGTTCTTAATAGTGCTGTTCTTCGCAGTGCCGGTCTTCGCCGTGCCGGCGTAGGCGGCGTCGGGCGTTCGGTCACTGGCTTTTCTGGCGTCCTGTGGCTGGGGGTGGCCTTGCTGGGTGTTGTGTTCGGACCAGCTTCGTCTGCCCTGGCAGTGCCGACAGAGCCGGTTCGCCGGGGACCAGTGCCGCTCAAGCCGGGCACGCATGGCGTTGGCCAGCTCGTTCCGGCAACTCGCTTTACCGATCTCAACGGCACCACACACACCGTTGGTGATCAGGAGGGCTCTACGATCTACGCCGCAACCGGCACGTCCTGCCCGTTGAGTGTGCGATACCTGCCAACGCTTGTGCAGCTCGCCAAGACCTTGCCTGACACCTTTTCACTGGTGCTGATCAATCCCACGGCAACAGATGACCGCGACGCGATGCGTCGTGATGCCGATCAGTTCAGCAACACCGTGGCGTATGTCCATGACACCAACGGCAGTCTCTCTGCTGCTCTTGGGCTGCAGACGACGACTGACGTCGTGATCATCGACGCTGCCCGCACGGTTCAGTACCACGGTGCGATCGACGATCAGTATGGATTTGGCTACGCCCTCGACGCTCCGCGGCACACGTATCTTGCCGACGCGATAGCCGCCTTGGCTGCTGGTCGCGAGCCAACGATTGCTGCCACCGACGCCCCCGGCTGCGAACTCGAAACAGCCGCACGGCTCACACCGACGGACGAACTGACCTACCACCGTCAGATCTCCCGACTCGTGCAGCGACACTGCGTCGACTGCCATCGCGACGGTGGCGTCGGCCCCTTTTCCCTCGACAGCTACGACGACCTGGTGGCCCACGCTGGTATGGTCCGGGAGGTGCTCCGTCGCGGCACAATGCCCCCTTGGTTTGCAGCAGACGATGCGGCCACACACGACAACGAGGTCTCCTCAGAGCGACCTCTCACCTGGGCCAACGAGCGGTCACTCGCACCGACGGAGAAGGCAACACTGCTGTCCTGGCTGGAAAGCGAGAAACCGCTCGGCGATGCCCGCGACGCGCCGCAGTCCACGACCTACCCCGATGGCTGGCTGATCGGGCAGCCCGATCAGATCTGGAACTTTGCAGAACCGCAGCCGGTCAAAGCCACCGGCGTGATGCCATACCAGAACATCGTCGTCGACACCGGCCTGATCGAGGACCGTTGGGTCCAGGCCATCGAGATTCGTCCTGGGAGCCCTGAGGTTGTGCACCATGTGCTCGTGCATGTGCTGCATCCAGAGGATGACGAGGTGCCCCGAGAAGATCGCGAGGGCTACTGGGCCGTCTATGTGCCTGGGCAGAGTGTGCAGAGCTATCCCGAAGGCTTTGCTCGCAAGCTGCCTGCCGGTGCTCGACTCAACTTTCAGATGCACTACACCCCCAACGGCACCGCCACCACCGACACCACGCGAATCGGCGTCGTCTACAGCGACACACCCGATCACGAAATCCGGACCACGGGAATCGTGAACACGCGGCTGGAGATCCCCCCCGGGGCAAGCAACCACCGTGAAGATGCCTCCATCACGATCCCGACCGACGCGATGGTGCTGGCGTTTCTGCCACACATGCATCTGCGTGGGAAAGCCTGTCGTTACGAGCTCACACGAGAAGGGGCAACAACCACTCTTCTCGATGTGCCACGCTACGACTTCAACTGGCAGCTGATCTACCGGCTCGCCGAACCTCTTTCACTCAGCCGTGGAGACCGGCTGAGCTTCACCGCCTACTTCGACAACAGCAGCAGCAACCCAGCCAATCCAGACCCGACCGAGACCGTCCGCTGGGGGCCTCAGACCTTTGAGGAAATGCACCTCGGCTACATCGAGTATTACCTGCCAGGCGTGCAGCCTGGGCGAGAGCCGGGTGAGGATTCCTGGTGGGGCGAGCTGGTCTCACGGCTGAGAAACACCGATCTCGATGCCGCATTCACGAGGCTCGACACCAATGAAGATGGCGAACTTGTCCGCGAGGAACTGCCCGATCACCTCCGTGACCGACTGATGCGGCTCGACCTCGACAAGAGCGGTGGAGTTTCGCGTGAAGAAGCTGCCCGCCTCCACAAACGCTAGCCACCCGTAACCACAGCCACCTGCACCCGGTGATCGAGGGCTGTGGTCGCCCCCCAGGTGAGTCGCTGCTCAATCGCAGCGGTGATAAACCGCTTACCACGGGCCACCGCGTCGCTGAGAGAAAGCCCCTGGGCGAGCCCTGTCGCAATCGCTGCTGAGAAGGTGCAGCCGGTGCCATGGGCATCGACACCTCGCCTGAAGGGTGCCGAAAACTGTTCCGATTCCTGCGAGGTGATCAGGATGTCGACGGCCTCATCGGTGCCAAGGTGGCCTCCCTTTGCCAAGAAGCAACAACCGAATCGCTCTACGAGCATCCGGCCTGCTTCCTCCATCTCCTTCAGATCGCCACAGGGCAGACCACTGAGCATCCGCAGTTCGTCGAGGTTGGGTGTCACCAGCGTCGCCAGCGGAAACAGCTCCGAGCGGTAGGCCTCAATCGCCGCAGGCTCAAGCAGCGACTCACCACTCGAGGCCACCATCACCGGATCGACCACCAGTGGTATCTCAGGAGCACGCTCCTTTAGCACCTTGGCCACTGTCGTCACGATCGCTGGCGAGAAGAGCATCCCCGTCTTGATCGCCTGCACGGGGAATGCCTGTAGCGAGAGACGAACCTGGGCCTCGATCACGGAAACGTCGATCGGCTGGATCGTTTCCACCGCGCCAGGCACTTCGGCAACCACGCAGGTGATCGCTGTCTGCGCGTAGCCACCAAGGGTGGTGATCGTCTTTAGGTCTGCCTGAGCACCGGCGCCGCAGGAGTTGTCGGAGCCGGCAATAGTGAGGACTGCAGGAGGTTGATTCATGACGGCCCACTCTAGCCTCCCCCAGGCTGCCCATCCATCCTGCCTGACCGGCTCAAGCCTCCTAGGTGTTTTGACCGATCTCATCCGATGGGTCTGCCTCTGAACCCACCGTCACCGTCCACGAGCTGAGCATGGCCTCTTCCTCACCTTCCCAGACTCCCCCTTCAAGCGGCCCCGTCGGCTGGATTGCCGGCCGGGTGGCAGATGTGGGGGCAGCAGCCGTCAACATGGTGGCGGCGGTCGGGGATGTGGCAATCTTCTCGGTGAGCACCCTCGGCTGGCTGTTCTGGCGGCGGCCGCGGCGTGATGTGCTGCTGCCGAGTTTCTATTCCATCGGCGTAATGTCGCTGCCTGTGGTGGCGCTCACAGGCCTGTTCTTGGGCATGGTCTTGGCCGTGCAGAGCTACTCGCAGTTCCGCGCCCTCGGCCTGCAGACACGGCTCGGCTCCGTGATCAACCTCTCACTCGTTCGCGAGCTCGGTCCGGTGCTTGCTGCCACCATGCTTGCCGGACGCGTTGGCAGTGCGATGGCCGCCGAGCTCGGTACCATGCGGGTGACCGAACAGATTGACGCCCTCGAGAGCATGGGGGCCAACCCGATTTACTACCTCGTTGTACCGAGGTTTCTCGGCTGCCTGCTGCTGATACCGCTGCTGACGGTGATGGCCGACTTCATGGGTGTGCTCGGGGGCTTTGTCTACTCGTATGTCTTGCTCGACATCGACTACCACCACTACTGGACCAACTCGCGGGCCTACGTAGGTGGCTTCGACCTGGCGATGGGCGTCTTTAAGAGTTTCTTTTTCGGTGCAGCGATCGCCATCGTCAGCTGCCACCGTGGATTCCACTGCGCCCCCGGTGCAGAAGGTGTGGGGCGGGCTGCTACCAACGCCTTCGTGCATTCGTTCGTGCTGATTCTCGTGCTCGACCTGTTCCTCGGCATCTTCCTCGACGACGTCTACGAGCTCATCCAACCGGAGGGTGCCCGACGGCTGCTGTGATGTTTGCCACCGCCGACGCTCCCGCTGCGACACCACCCCGGTCTGAGGGCCCGCTCCTCGAGGTCGACAGCCTCGGCATGCAGTTTGGTCGCCAGCAGGTGTTGCGAGACGTGTCGATCTCCGTCGCCACTGGCGAGACGCTGGTGATCCTCGGTGAGAGCGGCTGCGGAAAGACGGTCTTGCTGAAGACGATGATCGGCCTCATCCAACCCACACAGGGAGAAGTCCGCTTCGAAGGGAAACCCCTCGCCCGCATGCGGAGTCGCGAACTAGCCCACCTCCGCACCCGCTACGGCTTTGTGTTTCAGCAGGCGGCCCTCTTCGACAGCCTCACCATCTTCGACAACATCGCCTTTCCACTGCGGGAGCACACACGGATTGGTCGCCAGGAGATTGCCGAGATCGTCCATGCACTGCTGGCAGAGGTGGGACTCCCGGAATCCGTCGGCGGGAAAAAGCCGGCAGAGCTCTCCGGCGGCATGCGGAAGCGTGCCGGGCTGGCGCGAGCCCTCGCGCTCGACCCCCAGCTGATCCTCTACGACGAGCCGACCACCGGCCTCGATCCGATCATGAGCGACGTGGTCAATGAGCTGATTCTGAAGGTTCGTCAGCGGCCGGAGGTGACGAGCGTGGTCGTCACGCATGACATGCAAACCGCCCGCAAAGTCGCTGACCGGATCATCATGCTCTATCCACTGCTTCGCCTCGCCGACGACGAGCCGCAGATTGTTTTTTCCGGCACGCCTGCAGACCTCGATCGCAGCACCGACCCTCGTGTGCGGCAGTTTGTGCAGGGCAATGCAGGCAACCGCCTGATGGAGATGCAGGAGACGCGACCGGGCAGTCTCCGTGGGAGCCATGAGGAGACGCACGCATCATGAACGAACGCGTCATGCAGTTTCGAGTCGGTGTGATGGTGCTCGCCACCGCGATCATCGCCGGCATTCTGATTGTGTTGTTTGGAGACCTGCCATCGTTGGTGCAGGCCACCTACCCTCTGCAGATGAAGTTCGACAACGCCCGCGGGGTTGCTGAGGGCACTCCCGTACTCAAAAACGGGATCCTCGTCGGCAGGGTTGCGAGTGTGTCGCTCGACGAACTCGGTGGTGTTCGCGTGATCGCAGCCATCGATTCCTACGTGCCGATCTACCGAGACGAGAACCCGCGGATCAAAACCACGCTCCTCGGTGACGCAGAAATCTCACTCGTCCCAGGACAGATCGTTCCACCACGGATGCGACTCGATGCCGATGAGGTGCTGGTGGGCGGTGTCACCCGTGACCCGTTTGAAGTCTTCTCTGATCTCGAACCGAAACTCGGACTCGCCCTCGATTCACTGGTCGCAGCCAGTGGCACGGTCAACAAACTCGCTGAGAACATCGATTCGCTGATGGTGGAAGATGGCCAGCGGGTCGGTCAGCTGATGGAGAAAACGGAACGGGCTCTCGACGGCTTCTCGGTGGCGATGACAAACGTCAACGACATCATGGGTGACGCCCAGGCTCGAGAGAACCTCAAGCAGTCGATCAACGCGCTACCGAGCGTGCTCGACGACCTGCGGGGCACCGTCTCGGGCATCAGCTCAACGATCGACTCGGCAGACCGCAACCTCCGCAATCTTGAAGGCCTCACCAAACCGCTTGGTGACCAAGGCGAAGCCATGGTCAGTCGCTTGAACGGCACGATCGGCAGGCTCGACGAGGTGCTGATGCAGGTTGCTGGCTTTGCCCAAGCCCTCAACGAGTCTGACGGCACCCTTGGTCGGCTGGTCAAAGATCCCGGTGTCTACGAAGATCTCGCTGTCGCCGCCACCAATGTCAAACGCCTGACTCAGGAACTGCGGCCGATCGTCAATGACGTGAGGGTCTTCACCGATAAGATTGCACGCCATCCCGAGCAGCTCGGCGTCCGCGGTGCCCTCGACCGTGGCATGGGCGTGAAATAGGCCCACCGACAACGTGTCTCTCCGGCGGATGCCCTCTCTCCCGCCGACGAAGCGGTCATCTCGCCGCGAGTAGCCAGCCGGCATGCTTTGCGCCGTCTGCCTGGCCTTCCAGACCAGATTCTCGCCGACTGCGAACTTAGACGAGCTGCGCCGGTCGCACCGCCGAAACTGGAAAAACTTCGGAAAAAGGGCACTCTGAACCGGGGTCACGCTCTTGCGACCCCCCGCTGTCGGATTAGTCTCAAGTTTTGGAGACCGCGACCCGACAGCGGCTCCCCTTCGTAGAATCGGCAGCATGGCGGTCACCGCATGCTGCCAGCTTGAGTTCGGCTCGGAGTTTCACGCAGTCCTCTTTGGATGCCCTTCGCATGCACCCGACCTACCGTTGCCCGGAGACGTGTTTCACGATGACCAGTCGCACCACAACTCGTCGATTCGCGATCGTTCTCCTCGCCGCCGCTGTTGGAAGCCCAACACACGTGCTCGCCCAGTGTGGCTGCACGACGGCCGCTCCCGTGGCAGCTCCCACGACCACGCAGACCTACCGGCTCGACTATCGCACGGTCTACGACGAGCAGCAGGTGACTGCCTATCGCGTCGAGTACGAGACCGTCTACGACGAGAAGACGATCACCGTGCAGAAGCCTGTCTGGGAAACCGAGACACGCGAGCGTCGCTACACCGTGCAGAAGCCTGTCTGGGAAACACAGACCCGCGAAGAGCGGTACACCGTGCAGAAGCCCGTCTGGGAAACCGTGGTGGAAGACCGCAGCTACGACGTCGTTCGTGACGTGGTGGAAACGAGCACTCGCGAAGAGCGGTACACCGTGATGAAGCCGGTGTATGAGACGAGCATGCAGCAACAGACACAGGTGGTTCGCCGTCCCGTCTACGAAACGAGCACCCGTGATGAGGCCTACACCGTCACTGAGCCGGTGACCACGATGCAGACGGCATACTCCTACGGGACTCAGGCGATCGACACAGTCACGCCCGTCGTCACGCCAGGCAGCACGTCACTTGCCTGGGCCCAGGGCAACTGGGTGATCAACCCATACACTGGCCTTGCCACGTGGCAGCGAGGTGGCCTGACCTGGGTTCAGCAGCCCGGCGTGGTCACCAACCAGGTCAACCGGGTTTACCAGCCAACCGCCACACCGGTGCAGGTGCCACAGACAACCTACGTCAACCGCACGCTCACCCGGAAGGTGCCGGTGCAGTCGGTCCGCTACGTCGACGAGCAGGTGACGACAGAGGTTCCCGTCCAGACGATGCGGATGGTGCCCGAGGAGCAGGTTCGCCAGGTGCCGGTCCAGACCGTTCGCAAGGTTGTTGAACGGGTCGAGAACCAGGTGCCCGTTCAGGTCTGCAAGATGGTCACCGAGGAACAGGTCCGTCAGGTTCCTGTGCAGGTCTGCAAAATGATCACCGAAGAACGGGTTGAGCCGGTGCAGGTGCAGGTGATGAAGTACGTCACCGAAGAACGCACTGTCCAGGTTCCACGCACCGTCGAGAAGCGGGTGCCGGTCACGTACACACGCAAGGTGCCGCGGACCGTTGTGATGCGTGTGCCTCTCGATGCCTGCGGCAACCCACTACCGACAGCGACCTCGGCCGTGCCAGCCCCCACCAGCAGCAGTGCGACGGCGGCACCGTCTGCAGCTCCGACGCTGATGCCAGAGTCGGCAACAGGCCGCACCTACTCCGAGCGACAGACGTCAGCAGAACAGCCTGGCGACGATGCCGAAGAGGTCAGCTCGGGATGGACTGGCTCAGACCTCGAACATGTCGATCCGCAGGCCACCGAGGCCGGCGACCGTCAGGAGGCTCTGCGTCCGATCGCTGAGCCCTCAAACGACACGCCAGCACCCAAGACCAAGAAGAACGCTGAGCCGATTCCTTCGCCAGCAGCGACTCCCGAGGAGACCGAGCAATCAGACGCTCCCGCCTTTGAGTCCTCCCGTGCGTTGCCTGCGAGTGGCCCCGCTGTTGAGCCAGCCATGCCTGCCTTCGACCGCAGTCCGCTGCGACTCGATGAGCCACGCCTTGTGCCCATCGTGATGCCCTCGCGAGATCTGGAAACCTGATCGCCCGCGAGTTCAAGACGCATCGACGCATTCCGGGAAACTTTCGTCCCGCTTTGCCATGCGGTACATTCCCAGGCGTTCTCGGCCTGGGGTCGTGAGACGTGTGAGCGGCTGAATGCCACACGCCCAGGCACTACTGCTCGAGGGAGCCGCGGTCGCAGTCATGGATGTCGATGCGGTGTGTGGCCGCTATACACTCGGGATGATGGCTGAACTGATCGGGGTTCCGATCGCTGTGGTTCGGCACTGGCGGCGACGCTCGCTGCTGGAGCCCGTGCGACGCTCCGGCAGTCTTGAGTGGTTTGAGTATGGCGAGCTCGTCGTGGGGCGTCGGCTCGGTCGACTGCTCGACGCGGGCCTCTCGCTTCATGAGATCGACCGGCAGCTGAGCCAGCTTCCAGGTGATCCCCTGACAGTCGCCCGTGGCCATGAGCCGCTCTACATTGACGACGGGCGACTCTACGTTCGTCGGGGCGGTCGTTACGTCGGCGCTGGTGGCCAGCTCGCCTTCTCGTTTGCAGCAGCCGAGCCGCTCGACTGTGAATGCGAGGCCTGTCCAGACGTGCCTGCAGATGACGAAGCGGTGATCTGCAGCCTGCCAGTAAACCCAGACCTGTCCGCCGACTACCGCGACGGCTGGGAAGAGACCTGGGAGTCGATTGACGAGCTGCTCTGCCTTTCCGCCGATCTTGAGCGATGCGGCCACCTTGTCGAGGCTGCTGAAGCGCTGAGAGCGGTACTGCAGGCGACACCTCCAACGGCCCAGCTCGTCTTCCTGCTCGCTGAACTGCTCTACCAGTCAGGCGATCTGACCGCAGCCCGCGAGCGGTACTACATGACCATCGAACTAGACCATGACCACCTCGAGGCTCGCACCAGCCTCGGCTGTGTGCTCGAAGAGCTCGGCGACCATGAACTGGCGAAAGCTGCCCTCGAGGGCGTCGTCCGCCAGGAACCAGATCATGCCGAAGCCCACTGGCATCTCGCCGGCGTGCTGGAGTCGCTTGGCCAGCGAGCGGATGCCGCCCGTCACCTGCTCGTGTTTATGGCCTTGGCCCCGCAGAGTCCCTGGTGCGATGTCGCCCGCAACCGTCTGGCAATGCGAGAGGCCGCAGCCCGAAAGCCACGGCCCCGCTAGGTGAGTCGGTACTCGTCCGGCCTACCAAGGGCCGCGAATGGGATATACGCCGAACTGCACGGTATCGCTTGGCGTCGACGGGGTGGGCATCATCCGGGTCGAGCCGCGAACCGCTCCCGCTCCTGGATACGACCGGTCAAACTGGTGATAGATCGGCTCAACGCGTGATGATGGGACGCCCCATGAATACTGCGACATGAACTCCGCAGTCGGAGGCACCACCAGGGCCATCGGACGACCAATCGAAGGGTCGTACCAGCCGCTGTGCCAGCTCCGGGTCTGGCTGCGGATTCTGTATCGCTGCTGTGCAGCACGTGAACCACCAGCGAATGCCTCGCTGACCGTGGCCAGCGTCAGGGTCGCTGCGATGGCGACCAGCAGAGTTGTGCGTGAGAACCACTTCATAGGTCAGCTACCTTTACAGAAAGCGATACGGAAGAATCTGAAGCCAACAGGCTTTGGGATTAGTACCAGTAGGCCCGGGTGTCCGTCTTGAAGCCTTCGCACCCGCCCGGTCGCACATAACGACGACGGTGCTTGTAGAGAAACTCGTGTGGCATCAGTGGTGGGTAGGTGATCCAGGTGTGTCCCACGCGTGGTGGCACTGGCCGTGGCGACACATAGAGTTGGGCACCCATTCCCGGGTAGCTGCCCGCCTGAACCGGCGGCACCCAGTAGTTGTAGAAGACGTCGGGCGTGGGAGCTTCAACGCCAGCTTCAACTGGAACGGCCTCTGCCCTGCCCACAGTCCACACGGATGCCACGGCGACAACCGCCGTAGCGATGATGGTGCGTCGCAGAACGCTCCGGCTCCCTGGTGCGCGACTCTGCATGGCTCGTTCCCTTCCCTTGTGTGGTGTGTGGCGTGCGTCCGTGCCTCGCCGTAGAGAACACTTCGGCTGTCGACCAAAGGAGAGGTGAACTGCGGCCAGACCACTCGAAACCTCCTCCGCGACAGCCACAACCGGTGCCATAGGGGTGACCCGATTGACCGCCACGACGGGTGCCTGCAAAACAGACCACACAACCCGCAGAGTCTTCCCCCCTTGCCAAACCTCTCGTCCGCAACGACAGTCGGAGACAGCCGCCAGGGCGGCCCGACGATACGCGTGAGCCCTTTGAGGACTCCAACACACCGCTGCCCCCCGCTTTTCCAAGCCCGTTTTCCTGGAAACGACCGACTCATGGCCCGCACCCGCACGACCAACTCGACAAAGCCGGCTGCCACCCCGGCCGCCGATGCCAGCACCCAGGTGAAAGCCGCTGCCAGTCCATCGGGCGGCAGGAAACGTCGGGCGACCGCACAGACGATGGCCGCCGGCCAACGGGACATCTCGGTCAGTGAGTTCTTCGCCAAGAACCGTCATCTGCTCGGCTTCGACTCACCGCGGAAAGCCCTCCTGACCACGGTCAAGGAAGCGGTCGACAACGCCCTTGATGCCTGTGAAGAGGCGGGGATCCTGCCGGAGATCTGGGTGCATGTGGAGGAGTCCGAAGCAGGACGCTACCGGGTGGGCATTCAGGACAACGGTCCTGGCATCGTCAGCAAGCAGATCCCTCTGATCTTCGGCAAGCTGCTCTACGGCTCTAAGTTTCACCGGCTACGGATGAGCCGTGGTCAGCAGGGTATCGGCATTTCAGCAGCAGGCATGTATGGCGTGCTGACAACCGGAAAGCCGGTGAAGATCATCTCCAAAACAGCCGCTCGCAAGCCGGCCCACTACTACGAGCTGCGGATTGACACCAAGCTCAACAAGCCGGAGATCCTCAACGGCCGTGGTGAAGGCGTCGACATCCCCCCAGGCAAGGCCGGCGATGACCTGAAGAAGAAGCACGGCATCGAATGGATTGAGGTCAACGCCTACGGCGAGCCGGTCAACCATGGCACCCGTGTCACGATCGAACTCGAAGCGAAGTATCAGCGAGGGCGAGGCAGCGTTGAGGAGTACCTCGAACAGACTGCCATTGCGAATCCCCACGCCCGCATCAACTTCACCGCCCCCGACAGCACAGAACGAGCCATTGACCGGGCCACTGATGATCTCCCACCTGAGCCTCGGGAGATCAAGCCGCATCCCTACGGCGTAGAACTCGGCCGTCTGGTGACGATGCTTCAGGAGCATCCTCAAGACACTGTCGCACAGTTCCTGACCACGAGCTTCTCGCGGGTCGGCGCGGGAGTGGCACGACGCATCTGCGAGACCGCCAAACTCTCCACCCGAGCCAAGGCCGCAAAGATTGGCCGCGGGGAAGCTGATGCCCTCTACCGGGCGATTCAAGACACCCGCATTCCTCCACCAGCAACAGACTGTGTGGTTCCGATCGGTGAGCAGAGGCTGCTCGCTGGCCTGCGGCAGGTCGTGCCCGGCGAGTTCTTTGTGGCTGCCACGCGGCCCCCAGGGGTCTATCGGGGCAACCCGTTCGTGATCGAGGCAGCCCTGGCCTACGGCGGCACACCAGCCGCGCGAAAAGTGACACTCGAAGCCCTCACCGAACTCGCCGAACAGAGCGATGCCCGTAGCCTCCGACAGTTTCTGCTGACCACCTTCGCGGGTGTCGGCCCGGATGCGGTTGAGAAAATCCTCAACGCAGCCAAGCTCACCCCACGGCAAAGCCCTTCGAAGCTGAAGAAGCAGTCACTCAAGGTCCTGCATGAGTCGATGCAGCATGTGAACCTTGATGAGGGGCAGAGCATGAACGTGCTGCGGTATGCCAACCGCGTACCGCTGCAGTTTCAGCATGGTGCCTGCGCCGTGACCCAGACGATCCTGGCAAACAACTGGCGGTCATATGGACTCTCGCAGTCACGGGGCAGCCTGCCGAGTGGCCCAGTGACGGTGATGGTGCACGTGGCAAGCGTATGGGTGCCCTTTACGAGTGAATCGAAGGAAGCGATCGCGTCCTACCCAGAGATCACCAAAGAGATTCGTCTCGCCCTCCAGGCTGTGGGCCGCAAGCTCGGCATGTACCTTCGCCGACGTCAACGGGTTGCCCAGGAAGGACAGCGGCGGCAGATCTTCTTGAGATACCTCGGCGAAGTGGCTTCGGCCGTCTCGCAGATCAACGGTACGGATCGGCAGCAGGTCTACGATCAGCTGCTCGCGGTGGCCAAAAAGAAGACCGCAGAGGCTGACGTGAAGCTTGACGAAAGTGGCAAGCCCATCGAACACGACGAGCCAATGGACCTGGGCGATAACGTGATCATCGTGCCGCCAACGGTGCCTGGCGTCGACACCAGCCCCGCACCTGAACCCGCTGCAGACGACAGTGCCGACACGGACGAAGACGCTGCCGAGAGCGTGCCCGTTCGCCGCCGTAAGAAGAAGCTCGTCAAGCGGGTGAAAAAGAAGCGGCGGGGCTAACCCAGACGCAGCGGTAACCGTCCTGCGATGAAAAAAACGTAGCCGGGCTCGAAAGCCCGGCTACGCACCTGTCATCACAAGTCTTCTCTGAAAGCGATTCGGAGCCTGCTCAGTCCTCGTCAGCACGCAGCCGACGAACCTCAGCCTCAAGCCGTCGCAGCCGGATCTCCATCTCCATCAGCTTCTGCCGAAGCATCTGTGCCTGCGCAGCCTCACCCTCAGGACCTCGCGGGCCGCGACCCGCCTCACGTGGAGCCTGTGGTCCACGGGGCCCCTTGGCATCAGGACCACGACGACCCGGCTCGCCCCGTGAGCCCATCCATGGAGGTGGGCCGCTCTGCCCTCGCAGCCATGGTGGCCCCATCATCGGCCCCATCGGCCCGGGGCCCTTCGGGCCAGCTCCCATTGGCCCACGCATCTGTGGTGACGGTGGACCACCCAGACCTCGCAGCCACGGAGGCCCCATCATTGGCCCCATTGATGGAGGGCCTTTCCGACCTGCATCCTTGGGACCACGCATCATGGGTGATGGAGGGCCTCCCGCAGTGGGGCGACGGCTCATGCCAGGCCCCCGAGACGGCCCGCCGGCAGCATGTTCTGGCTTCTGCGGCCCACGTCGCTCGGCTCGCGGACCATCTGCCTCAGGACGTCCACGCGGTGGCCCCGCTTCCGGACGGCCCCGCTGATGCTCATGCTGCGTCCCCCGAGGATGCTCACCTCGCTCCGCCCGTGTAGCGGGTTCACGTCGCTGACCACGTTCACCATGCTCACCATGCTCACCCCGCTCAGCATGGCCGTGCGAGCGACCCTCCTCAGCAACCGCCATTACAAGCAGCCCAGGCAGGCTGCTGAGGCTGCCACTGAGTTCACTCAGTGACGATGTCTGCAAGAACGCCGGTGAAGCCACCACGGAAGATGCCCAGGCAGTCAGCCCGGCACACGTCAGCCCAACGGCCATCAATCGTTGCCATCTCATTGGAATCAAACTCCTGTTCGTAATAGGCCAGCAGGCCAACGCAACGAAGGTCGCGTGACCATGTTCGCGTGATGCTCTCCACCGCCCCTCTGCTCTCTTCAACGCCCCACATCCCCGCAGGTTTCGCGCAGTCGCCACAACCAGGCCCAACCGGCAGGTCCTCATCGTCAGCATCGAATGCAAGGCTGGCTACCAGACGAGGCTCCTTCAGATCGGGCTCAGGCCCCCATTTCCGCCTCAGCCTCGGCATGATCCTGTAGGTGCTGTCCATTCCTGTAGATCAGGGCGATCGGAATGAAGACCACGCCCGCCGCGGCCATGCAGCCTGTCCAGAACCAGAAATAATCGGCGCCTTCGAGGGTGACGAGACCTCCGATTGAGGTGTCGGCATCGATTCGCGTTTCCGGCGCCTCACCGCGATCCGCCTCAACCTGCCGCTTTCCCTCCTCGCCACGGAGTTCGATGATCCGCTTCTCTCGCCAGGTCAGCGGCTTGTCTTTGAGCCGAGCTGCTTCCTCAGGATCAGCCCGTACCACCGTGGCATGGAGCACGATGTCGTCAGGCGTGAGCCGCGCCGCGTCTGGGCCATCAGCAACGAGCCGATAGCGGTCACGCGTGATGCGGTGGTAGCCGATCGGCTGACCAGCTGAATCGTTCACCCCGTTGAGCAGCTCAAGACCTGCCTCATCAGCAGGGAGTTCTTTGGCCGCATCATCGTCTGCCGACGCGAAGAAGGCCGCATCGATCCGCTCCTTGGCTGCCGCCAACGCTTCGTCTTCCTGTGTGGACACCGCTACCAACGAACCGAACCGATTGAAAGCCAGCACGGCATCGTCTGGCGTGCCAAAGTTCCCGTCACCACCGGCAAGGCGTATCTCACGCACGGTGGCAGACTCCTCGATGTACTCCCAGGCATCACGGCGTTCGAGATCGACCACACGAATCTTTCTCCCGGCCACATCCTCAGACTGACCCTCCGCCGTTGGCTCAAGCTGCGTCGCCTCTGCCACGAGCCCACTGATGCCTGGCACCTGGATGGAGTGGTTGACCGCCGCGGTCACAAAGTTGCCTAGCGAAACGGAGAACAGCCACACAGCCATGATCACCGATTTCATCGTCTTTGGAGCCTGGGCATAGGAGAACTCCAGGCCCGTGATCGAGATCATGATTTCGGCAGCTGTCACGATCACATAGCCAAGAAACTGCCAGGCCACGCTCGGCCGTCCGCCTTCGTCAATCCAGCCCTGAACCACCGCCGACAACCCAAAGCCTGCCGCCATCACAAACAGCCCGATGCCGATCTTGCGAAGCGGTGTGAGCGGAAAGACTCGGTCGATCGCCGGATACACGAGAAACTGAAACAGCGGAATCATCGCCATCACCAGCAGCGGATTGAGCACCTGGATCTGTGACGGAAGCCACTCGATCCCCAGCCACTGCAGGTTCATGTCTTCCGCCTGCAACACCCAGGCAGAACTCGTCTGGTCAAACAGCGCCCAGAAGACAGCGATCACCAGATAGACCATGCCCAGCCGCAGAATCGTCATCAGTCCGTTGCGGCTAAAGACCTCCTTCAGGAAGGCTAGGCCTCCCGCCGGCACATGGATGAAGGTGTTGCGTCCGAGCCAGAACATCAGGGTGGCGATTGCCATCAACACACCGGGCACACCAAACGCCACATGCGGCCCGTACCATTCCAAGAGCCAGGGTGTGAGGATCGTGGAGAGGGTCGAGCCGAAGTTGATTGAGAAGTAGAACCACTGATAGACCTTCTCCATCAGATGCTGGTTCCGCGTGCCAAACTGGTCGCCCACATGGGCCGAGACGCACGGCTTGATGCCGCCGGATCCCAGGGCAATCAGAAACAACCCCAGCCACATCCACTGCTCAGGCGAGAGGCCGCTCCCCCCCATCAACGCCAGCGCCAGGTGCCCCAGGCAGTAAAGCACCGACACGACCATAATGATCCGGTACTTGCCGGTCACCGCATCGGAGAGAATGGCCCCAATGATGGGAAAAAAATAGACCCACGAGGAGAAGGTGTGGTAGTGCTCCTGGGCCTCCGCCTTGCTCATCGCCGGCAGAATGGTCTCGCCCATCAGATGCAGATAGCGAAACATGAAGACGGTCAGGATCGTCCGCATGCCATAGTAGCTAAACCGTTCGGCAGCCTCGTTGCCGATGATGTACGGGATGCCCGGAGGCATCTTGTCGGTGTCTGGTGGTGTGGTCTGATAGTCGGCCATAGGTTCCTCCCGCGGACAAGATAGCCGAAATCACGGCAGTGGCATGAGATGGATGCACCAGAACGGATCACAAGTTCTGCCAACCCGCGGGTGAAGGCAGCTGCCCGCCTGCGGGATGCCGCAGAGCGTCGCACGCGAGGGCTGACCCTGATCGATGGCCGGCGTGAAGTTGAGCGAGCGGCAGCGGCGGGCGTGCGGTTTGCAGAGGTGTATGTCGATGAGGCGGCTCCTCCTCCCGATGCACTCCTCGACCGTCTCATGGCCGCCGGTGGCCAGCCTGTCTGGCTCGCCCCGGCTGCGTTTTCCAAGGTGGCCTACGGAAGTCGTAACGAAGGCCTCGTGGCTGTCGCCCAGATCCCCTCGTTTGGACTCGACCAGTTCAGACCCCGCTCCGTTGGCTGCCTGCTCGTCCTCGAAGGGGTTGAGAAGCCTGGCAACCTCGGTGCCATCCTGAGGACGGCTGATGCCTCAGGCGTCGCCGGTGTGCTCGTCGCTGATGGCCGAACAGACCCCACCAATCCGGCCGTGATCCGGGCCAGCCTCGGCACCGTCTTCTCCATACCCCTGGCGGTCGCCTCGGGAGCGGAGTCCATCAACTGGCTCGCCGCGTCTTCTCGTCGTGTTGTGGTGGCGGTTCCCGAGGCGGGTCAGCCTTGGCATGCGGTGCGCCTGTCTGATGCAGCGATCGTGCTCGGCAGTGAGGCTCATGGCATCTCCGAGGCGTGGCAGGCGGCTGATGCCGACGGTACGCTCGATCTCTCCGCCGTGACCCTGCCCATGCTCGGTGTGGCCGACAGCCTGAATGTGTCTGCCACCGCGGCGGTGCTTGCCTACGAAGCATTGCGGCAGGCTTCGGCCGACGCATCGGGCAGTAGCTGATTGCTTCACCCCGTTCCTGAATGCCCCCGCATCTGTCCGCTTCCTTTCTCTCAGGTCTGCCACGTGACTGCTTCTCTTCCTGCTGATCTCTTTGAACGGCTCACCCACACCGTCGATGCCGAGGGTGTGCCGGCCATGCTCTCCGCCCTCGGCGAAGAACTTGTCCGCGACCGCCGGTGGCATGCCTTGTTTGACCTGCGGCTGATCGAGGCCCGCTTTGCCCAAGGGCTGCCTGTCGTCGGCGAGACCGGTGTGCTCCCAGCAGCGGCGCGTGATGCCTTTGAAGAGCGGTCGCGTCTGGCATGCCTGGAGGTGGGCTGGCCACTGCTGGAAGAAGGTCAGGTCGCGTCTGCCTGGATGTATCTGCGAGCCTCCGCAGAGCTCGAAGACGTCGCCAGTCGACTCGAGCAGGTGGCGAGCACGCTGGAAGGACGTGAGGACGATGACGCCCGACGTCTGCTCGAAGAGCTGGTGCACGTCACCCTTTGGGAAGCAGTGCATCCTCCGTTAGGACTCAAGCTGCTGCTCGTCCACAACGGCACCTGCAACACGGTGACTGCCTACGATCAGTCGGTCAGTCGACTGCCGCCAGCGCGTCAGGCAGCGGCAGCAGAAGTGATGGTCAACCACCTCACCGAAGAACTGATCGCCAATCTCCAGAGTGACCTCACCCGCCGAGGTCTGAAGGTGGCAGACATCACCACCCTGCCCGGACTGCTCGAGGCTGCCGGTGACCCCGCCGCACCTCTCGGCCCACACGTCGACGTCTCGCACCTGCACTCAGTGCTCCGATTTGGACGCGTCTGCACCGACGCTGGCATCCTGCAGAAGAGTCTCGACCTGGCGGTCTACGCCGACCGTCTGCCTGAAGAGCTGCGGTATCCAGGCGATGGCCCGTTCACTGAGATGGCGAAGGCGTCGCGACTGTTCTACGGGGCCTGCCTGGGAGAAGCGATCGAGGAGGCCGTGTCCTTCTTCACCGAAAAGGCTGCACTCGGGCCAGCCGGATCCGAGCCAGACGCGGCGACCTCCCGTGGGCCGCTCGAACAGCTGGCAACGGAGTATCTGATCGTGCTGCTCGCTCGTGGTGGCCGGCCGGCCGCGGCCCTCGAGCATGCCCTTGCCTACCTGCCGAAAGCGGGTGAACAGGCGGCCTCAACTGGACTGGTGCCACCGGTGGTTCAGCTTGCGGTGGCGGCTGAAGCGGCGGAGCCCGGCTGCATGCAGCGACTGCTCGATGCCTGCCGCGAGCGGGGTGATGCGGTCACGTTTGCGCAGGCACTCGCTGTTGGCGGTGCAGCACAAACCGCACACACGAACAGCAGCAGCGACTGACCGCTGTCGGCCGGACCGCCGCACGCCTCCCTGCTGCCAGCAGGGCTACCACCAGGCAGACGTCGGTGTCTTGCAGCCACGGCAGACGCTGACCGGCCCGTAGCCCGCACGCGCTGGTGGCTGGAAGCCACGGCATGGTGGCAGCTGCCACGGCATCAGCAGTTCCTGCATCTCGTGACCACCACAGTAGCCTCGCCAGCGGTTGCACGAATCACAGGGATCGCAGCGGAGCGGCTCGCTGTGATACGCACCCCAGTATCGTGGCCCGCAGCCGCAGCCATCGAAGCTGGGATGCTTCTTCTGAATCTCCGCACACCGCTTGCTCAGCTCTGCCTGCTTTTCCGCTCGCCAGCAGGCAAACGACTCCCGCAGCGAGCCGTCACAGAGCTGTCGCACATCGGCGATTTTGTGCCAGCGAGGCATCTGAAAGTCAGGCTTGGCATGCCAGTCTGCAAGTGGATTCCAGTTTGCCACCCGGTCCCAGTTGAGAAACGGATTGCGTTCGGCAAAGGGACGCAGCCCCGCGAGCGGATGGCAGTCAGGACAGTCATAGCTGTCGCCACCGGCTGCAGATGCAGATCCCACCAGCATCACGACCAGCAGGCCCCAGAAACTCACCCCACGTCCAAACGCTTGCCACGTGCGTCGCATCGCATCCCCCCTGCGTCATGCATCCACCTCATCTATGAAGTGGCATCGGCATCGGTCGTAGGCAGAATCGACAAAATCCGCATGATGCGGCGAATCGCTACCCCACCAGTTCAATCGACGACCACGTGGTTGGGTCGCTGTCCCACGGGTATTCCGGTGGGGCAAACAGGGGAATCTGCCCAAGGCGGCGATCGACCACCGCTGCAAAGAATCCGAGCGTTGACTGCTCGTCAGGATCCCAGCCGGGAACAGCCGCCGCTGAGAGAACGGCATCGATCTGCCAGCCATCCGGCCGCAGCTGCGAGGTCACGTCCGCCACGCCGGCGGCGAGTGTCGCCGGCAGCTGCATCAGCTCACCATCAGCTCCTGGCACCACGCTTGACCGTGGAATGGCTGCAGCCACCGCCAACGGATCCTTGGCCTGACGCCCACCACCTGTCGGCAGCAGGGCCAGCCGCCGACAGAACCGCCCTGCCCGATGGCTCTCACCGGTCGGCCGTGTTGCCAGCCAGAGATGCAGGCCGTCGCTGTCCTCTGGCTTGGTCGCATGACACCACCGCGTGCTGTCGACGCCACGTGCAACCGCCCGCACCACGAGCCCATCTGGATGCCAACCAATCGCAAGCGTGCAGACATCGGGCACACCAACGACACCTGCAAGCGAGGGGAGCTGACAGCGAGTCGCCTGCCGTTCGTCAAACGCAGCAAGCTTAGGCAGCTTCTGGCAGGGAAAGCGAAAGCGGAAGACGGCAGCTGGATGAACAAGCGGCGACATAGCAGGGGTGCCCCCAAGGCAGGGCGATGCGGAAGGTAGCCAACGGATCCCGACGACACACAGACCATGCCGCCGACCGCCGGAAGAACCGCGAAGTATACTCGTCTGGAGCCGGTGGCCGGCGTCCCTGATCAAGGAAGACTTACCCCGTGCGAGTGCTGCAGGTTGCCAGCGAGGCTGCCCCTTTTGCCAAGACCGGTGGCCTTGCGGATGTTGCGGGGTCGTTGCCGGCTGCACTCGAACGGATCGGCTGCGACTGCACCCTGATCATGCCTGCCTACAGGCAGGTCTTTGAAGCGGGCATCCCCATCGAAAAGACCGAACTGGTCTTCGACGTTCCCGTTGGACAGCGACATCTCCGGGCAGAGATCTTTCGCTCGACACTGCCCGGCTCCAACGTGCCGGTCTACTTCGTCGGCAATGAAGCCTGCTTTGGCCGCCCCACGCTCTACGGTGGCGGGCATGACTACCCCGATAACGCAGAGCGGTTCATCCTCTTCTCGCGGGCCGCGATGGAGCTGGCAGGTCGTCTTGAAAAGCCCTTCGACGTTCTGCATGGGCACGACTGGCAGGCGGGCCTGATCCCAGCCTATCGCCGGCTGCTCTATCAGGCCTGGCCGATGCTCGCCCACGCTGTCACGGTTCAGACCATCCACAACATGGCCTACCAGGGCACGTTCTGGCACTGGGACATGCTGCTCACTGGTATCGATTGGAAGTACTTCAACTGGAAGCAGATGGAGTGCCACGGCCAGCTGAACTTCCTCAAGACTGGTCTCGTGTTTGCAGACGCAATCACCACGGTCAGTCCGACCTATGCCCGCGAGATCACCGAAGCTCCCGGCGGCTGCGGGCTCGAAGGCGTGGTGGCATCCCGCGCCGAGGTGCTCTCAGGCATCGTCAACGGCATCGACACAACTGTCTGGGATCCCCAGTCGGATCCTCTAATCCCACGGCACTACCATGCCGCAGACACGTCCTCCGGAAAGGATGCCGCCCGCATCGCCCTGGCTGCACGGCTTGGTCACCCCGCGCCAGATCCCAGGCCACTGGTCTCCTTCGTTGGCAGGCTTGCCGAGCAGAAGGGTGTCGACCTACTCGTCGAAATGATCGCTCGAGTCGCAGCCAATGGCCGTGCCCACTTTGTGATCCTGGGCACCGGCGACCCCGGCCACGAGGAGGCCCTCCGTCGGCTGGCTGCGACCTACCCAGGCACGGTTGACGTGGTGATCGGCTTTGATGAGCTGCTTGCCCACCTGATTCAGGCCGCCAGCGACATCGTGCTGATGCCCAGCCGCTTTGAGCCCTGCGGCTTAAGTCAGCTCTACGCCTTCCGCTACGGGGCCATTCCCGTGGTGCGGGCCACCGGCGGCCTGGTCGACACCGTCGTTGACGCCACACCCGAGAGTCTGGCGAATGGCACCGCGAGTGGGTTTGTGTTTGAGTCGTACAACGCAGTCGCCCTCGAACAGGCGCTCACCCGAGCCCTCGACGCTCATGCCGACGCTGCCACCTGGCAGCGGCTCGTCACCAGCGTGATGCAGCAAGACTGGTCATGGGACACTAGCGGCCGCAATTACCTGGAACTCTACACGCAGGTGCTCGCCCGCTCACAAGCCGAGCCCACCTTCGAGCCCGAGACCTAGTAGTTCCCTTTGGGCTGTTGACCACGAAACACCCCCCGTCAATGCACGGTCGATAGTCTGCAGTTGCCGCTCCCTCGGGCGGCCATCATGATGCTTTGGCTCATCATGCATCGTCGTTTCGAGAGAAGGGTTTAATGCCGAACGCTACGTGTCGCGGGCTGGGGCTAGCTTTCCAGACGTTTGCCTTGGTGGTTGCTGCCACGGCAGTCGCTGAAGAGACCGCGTCGCTGACGCCTGGACCGATTCCGGTGATCTTCGACACGGACATCACCGGCGACTGTGACGATGTGCTCGCGTTGGCGATGCTGCATGCGCTGGCCGATCGGGGGGAGTGCCAGATCGAAGCGGTCACGATCTCAAAGATCAACCCACTCGCCGCCTCCTTTGTCGATGCGGTTAACACGTTCTACGGCCGGGGCGACCTGCCGATCGGTGCAACTCGCGACGCCCAGCGACGGGAGAGCCGCTACCTCGCGCTGTGCAAAGCCACCGAGCCCGACGGAAGCCAGCGGTATCCACACGACCTGCTCTCGAGTGACCAGGCCGACGAGGCCGTGCCGCTGCTCCGCCGTACGCTGGCGGCCGCCGAAGACCACCGAATGGTGATCATCCAGGTGGGCATCGCGGCCAACCTTGCCGACCTGCTCAGCTCACCGCCCGATGCGATCAGCCCACTGACTGGCCAGCAGCTTGTCGAAAAGAAGTGTCGGCTGGCCTCGGTGATGGCTGGCTGCTTTGGTCCGCTGCCTGAGAAGAAACGTCATCTTGAAGCGAACGTCATCAATGGTATTGCTGCCATGCAGACACTGGCCAACGACTGGCCCGAGAGCGTGCCGATGATCTGGAGTGACTTCCGTATCGGCCTCGCCACACCGTTTCCCCGTGAGTCGATTGCCCGGGACTTCAACTACGAGCCGCACCACATCGTCCGTGAGGCCTACCTGCTCCACAGCGGCCCCAACCACGACCGGCCCAGCTGGGATCTCACCAGCGTGCTCCAGGCCATCCGCCCGTTCGATGGCTACTTCGACCTCTCACCCGCTGGCCGCGTGCAGGTCGACGATGACGGCTTCACCCGTTTTGAGCCACAGCCAAACGGCCGCGACCGCTACCTGATTCTTCACGACGAACAGATCTCCCGCGTTGTCGCCACCCAGCGAGCACTCACCAGCCAGCCAGCTGTGCAGCCGCCAAGACCGTGAGTGAATCCGCCTTCGCAGTGAGTCCCGCATGAGAAAAGCAATCCGCAGCTCTCGAGACAGCGGTGAGCGGGCAGCCTTTCACCGAGTTCTGTACTGGCACATGGCTTGCGGCATCGCGGAGCCGTCGACGGCTGATGCGTGGTGTCGTGCTCGACGGCGGCTTACACTTGCAGCCCGCGACGTCGCGGCGAGTGAAATCACGCGTGAGGGGAATGACGATGAGCATCATTGAGAAGCGGGCTCGATTGTTGGGCCACATGAAGGCAGTCGCGGCGGTGGCCCTATCGACGATGCATCTATCGACCGTGATTCTGACGACGATGATGCTGTCGACCATGCTTCTGCCACGAGCGTGCCTGCAAACAGCAACGGCTGCAGAGGTGTCCGAACGGCCCAACATTCTCTTTCTCTTCGCAGACGACTGGGGCCGCTACGCCTCGCTGCTTTCCGAGATCGATGGCCCCGGCAGCATCAACGATGTCGTCCGCACGCCCACGATCGACGGGATCGCCAAGCAGGGCGTGTTCTTCCGCAACGCCCATGTCAGCGCTCCCTCCTGCACGCCCTGCCGAAGCGCCCTGCTCACCGGCCGACACTTCTGGCAGACCGGCACCGGCTCCATCCTGCAGGGCGCCGTCTGGAATGCTTCCCTGCCGAGCTTCCCGGTGGCCCTGCGGGATGCCGGCTACGCCGTGGGCTACTCGCACAAGGTCTGGGGCCCGGGCCGTCCGTCCAACTCACCCTTCACCAAAGATGAGGCCTTTAACCGTCGCGGCGGCCGGGTGAATCAGTTCTCTCAGGCGGTCACCAAGATGGTGGCCGGCGGCACTGACCGCGAGCAGGCGAAGGCGGAGATCCTGGAAGAGGTCCGCGGCAACTTCCGCGACATGCTCGCTTCCCGACCCGAGGGCTCGCCGTTTTGCTACTGGTTTGGTCCCACCAACGTGCACCGCAAGTGGATCAAGGGCAGCGGCAAGGCCCTCTGGGACATCAACCCTGACGACCTCAAAGGCAAGATGCCGGCCTTCCTGCCCGACGTACCGGAAGTACGCGAAGATCTGGCCGACTACTTTGGAGAGATCGCGGCCTGGGACGCGTCGGTGGCCACGATCCTCGATGAGCTCAAGGCACAAGGCATCGCCGACAACACGCTGATCGTGATCAGCGGCGATCACGGCGCTCCTGGCTTCCCGCACGGAAAGTGCAACCTCTACGACTTCGGCACTGGTGTCTGTCTGTCGATCACCGGCCCAGGTGTGACTGGTGGCCGCGTGGTCGACGACATGGTGAGCCTGATCGATCTCGCGCCGACCTTCCTGGAGGCGGCCGGGCTCGACTCCCCAGCCTCGATGACGGGCCGCTCGCTCTGGAATGTGCTCGCCTCGACCAAGAGCGGGCAGGTGGACCCCGCTCGCGATCATGTCTTCACTGGTCGCGAGCGGCATGTGGAAAACGCCCGTGCCGACTTCACGCCCTATCCGCAGCGGGCGATCCGCACGCACAACCATGTATTGATCCACAACTTCCGGCCTGACCGCTGGCCACTCGGCGATCCCTACCGCCTCGAAGACGGCCCCGAGCCGACGGTCGACGAACTGGAAAACAACACCCGCGCGACCCTCCCCGACGAAGACGCCGGCCCAACCAAAGCCTGGCTCGTTGGTGCGAGAAACACCGAGCGATGGCGGGCCCACTTCGACAAGGTCTACGGCAAGCGGCCAGAGGTCGAACTCTATGACCTTCAGAACGACCCCGAGGAGATGACCAACCTCGCCGACGAGCCAGATGCCGCACAGTTGCGAACTCGGCTCGAAGGCCAGCTGATGGCGGAGCTGAAGCGAACCGCCGACCCGCGGCTGATCGATGACGGCCGCTTCTATGAGACGCCCCCGATGGCGGGGCCCCTCGCCGCCGGCAAAACCTCCGAGCGGCCCAACGTCCTGTTCATCGCCATCGATGATCAGAACGACTGGATCGGCCACCTCGGTGGGCATCCGATGGCAAAGACACCCCATCTCGATGCCCTCGCTGCCCGTGGCACGACCTTCCTCAATGCCCACTGCCAGGCACCGCTGTGCAACCCATCACGCACGAGCCTGATGCTCGGCCTTCGGCCAACGACCACCGGTGTGTACGGCCTCGCGCCGTGGTTCCGCACCCTGCCGGAGTGGACTGATCGTGTGGCCCTGCCGCAGCACTTCGCCGCTCACGGCTACCACACCGCCGCCACCGGCAAGATTTATCACGGCGGCACCGGGCGACGAGCCAAGCCGGGCACAACAGGAGCGGATCAGCCACCGGAGTTTCTCGAGACAGCTCCTTTTGGCGGCGTCGGCTCCAAGCCTCCCGCGAAACTGATCCCGGCAACACCGATGGGCAACCACCCACTGATGGACTGGGGCGTGTGGCCACCCGACAACGACGACACGCAGAAGGGCGACTACCAGGTGGCAAGCTGGACGGTGGAGCAAATCAAGAAGGCTCCCAAAGACAGGCCGTTCTTTCTGGCCGCCGGATTCTTTCTTCCGCACGTTCCCTGCTACGCCACGCAACAGTGGTTTGATCTCTATCCCGACGACGACTCGGTGCTGCCGCCCTTCCTCGCCGAAGATCGCGACGACACGCCGCGTTTCTCCTGGTATCTGCACTGGTCGCTGCCCGAGCCGAGGCTCACCTGGCTGGAGGAAAACAACCAGTGGCGGAACCTCGTGCGGAGCTACCTCGCGTGCACGAGCTTTGTCGATGCCCAGATCGGAAGGCTGCTGACCGCCCTGGAGGAAGCTGATCTCGCAGACAACACAATTGTTGTCGTCTGGGGTGACCACGGCTGGCACCTCGGTGAGAAGGCAATCACTGGCAAAAACACCCTCTGGGATCGCGGCACCAAGGTGCCGCTGATCTTCGCCGGCCCTGGCGTCTCCGCTGGCCAGCGGTGCACGCAGCCTGCCGAACTCCTCGACATCTATCCGACGCTGATCGATCTCGCAGGTATTTCACCCCGAGCGGATCTCGAAGGCATCAGCCTGCTTCCCCAGCTAGACGATGCCCAGACGCTTCGGGTTCGCCCGGCAATCACCAGCCACAACCAGGGCAACCATGCCGTGCGGAGCGAGCGGTGGAGGTACATCCACTATGCCGACGGCAGCGAAGAGCTCTACGACATGCAGGCCGATCCTGATGAGTGGAAGAACCTTGCTGCCGAGCCGACGCTCACCAGCGTGCTGGCGGAGCATCGTCGTTGGCTACCCACAGTCGATCGACCACCAGCTCCCGGCAGTGCCCACCGTGTGCTGACCTACGATCCCGCCACCGATGAGGCCATCTGGGAAGGGGCGACCGTTCGTCGCACAGACCCGATCCCGCAGTAACCTGCCCGACCGAGTAGTCACCGGGCAGCAGGGCCTTCCTGATCAGCCACCGAGGCTCTCCGGCGAAGACCGACGGGTCTCCACGGAGTCGATCCGGATCCGCGCAGGCGGCAGACTCGCAATTACCTGTCGCCCGTAGGCCTTGGTGCGGACCCGTGGGTCGAGCAGTACCACGATGCCGTGATCGTCACGCCTCCGCACCAGACGCCCAAATCCCTGTTTGAGTTTGATCACCGCCTCCGGCAGCTGGAAGTCGAAGAACGGATTGCCGCCCGCTCGACGGATGGCCTCAATCCGCGCGGCAATCAGCGGTCGATCCGGCACTGCAAATGGCAGCCGAGTGATGATCACATTCACCAGCTGCTCACCAGGTAGATCGATACCCTGCCAGAACGAATCGGCCCCTAGGAGCACACCCTTGGGCCCTTGGCGAAACAGTTCCAGCATCCGCGACTTCGGCAGCCCATCAGCCTGACTGACCAGTCGGTAGCCACGCGCTCCACACCAGCCCGCCAGTTCTCGGGTGGCAAAGGAGAGTGCCTCGTGACTGGTGAAGAGCACCAGCGCTGCCCCCTCCGTCTCGGCCAGGTAGCGTCGGATCATCTCCAGGCTGCGACGTTCGAAGGTGGACTTGTCGGTCGGGTCAGGCATGCCTTCGACCAACACCAGTTCCACCTGCTGCTGGTAGTCAAAGGGACTCCCAAACTGCACGCCCTCAGCCTTCTCCAAGCCGAGCCGCTGTCTGGCGTAGGTAAATGCATCGGGGCCGCGAGTGCCATCAGCCGCGATCACGTTGCCGTCAAGGTCCAGCTCCCGCTCTTCATCATTCCCGTGCGTTGGTGAACCGTCTCCCGCGGTGGACAAGGTGGCACTGGAGAGAATCACACTACCGATCCGGCTGAAGAGCTCTTCCCGCAGGGTCTCCCCCACGTCGATCGGTGCGCTGGCGATGCGAATCCGTCGCCGTCCTCGCCGCCCTCGCGTCGCCTCCACCCACCAGACACTCCCGGGCACGCCCTGTTTGAGCCAGGTCTGAATCGCCCCAGCACTCGCCGACAGCCGGTCCGCCGCCGCATGGAAATCCAGCCGCTCACTCTCTGCCGATATCCCGTCAGCGGCGTTGCGGATTTTCTTTGAGAGGGACGCCAAGGCATCGCCAAGACTGTCGGGGATCAGCCCTGGCTTCTCGATCCGCCACGGCCCGCTGGACTGTTTCTGACCTTCACTACCCGCTGCTGCCTCGAGGAGTTCATCAAAGAACGCCTCTGCCTCGATTCGGCAACGGGTGACCTCGTGCGCCAACGGCTCCAGCTTGTAGTGCACCAGCAGACCACGATGGGTGCGGTCGTTGTAGAGCTTCGTGAGCACTCGCTCGATTGCGATATTCGACAGGCCGATCCCTAGGTGTTCACTCGCCACCGCCTCCACGGTGTGGGCCTCATCAAGCACAACGATGTCGTAGGCAGGCAGCAGGCTTGCCCCACTCCGCCGTAATGCCAGGTCAGCGAAGAACAGGGCATGATTGACGATCACTACATGCGCCCCCGCGAGCCGACGTCGCGCTGCCATGTAGTGACACTGCTGATGATGGGAGCAGGCGCGACCCAGGCAGTTCGCGGAATCGCTCTGTACCTCTTCCCAGACACTCGAGGCAGGCACCGCGGGTAGGTCAGCCAGTGAGCCATCGAGCGTCTTCTTTGCCCAGGCTCCGATCGCCTCCAGCTCCGCGACTTCAGTGTCTTCACGAAACAGGCTGCCGGCCCGTTGCTGGGCCACCTCAAGCCGCCGCAGGCTGATGTAGTTGCCCCGACCCTTGGCGAGCACTGCGGAGAACTCGCGAGGCATCACCGACGCCAGCAGCGGCACATCCTTACTGACGAGCTGCTCCTGCAGAGCGATCGTGTTTGTCGAGATCACGACCCGCCGCGGCCTCGCCCCAGCAGCCGGCTCTGCAAACGGATCGTCGTCATCCGTTGCCGGCACCTTTGTCACCTCCGTCTCCTGGTCAGCGGTCACGGCCAACACCGTCGGCACGAGATAGGCCAGGCTCTTGCCCACCCCCGTTCCGGCTTCGCAGAGCAGATGTCGCCGCTCCCGCACCGCCGCATCAACCGCACGGGCCATGGCCAGCTGTTCCGGCCGCGATTCCCAACCGGGATGGCGGGCCGCCAGCCTCCCATCGGCAGCCAGGACGTCGTCGGGAGAGAGCATGAGGGGCCTGAGAGGCGAAGAAAGAACGCCCGAGCTTGCCGAGGAAGCCCTCGGCGGCTGGGAGCTGAGGGCGGGTGAGCGACCATCCCCAGGGCAATATGGGGGATTTTCACCTTTTTTCCACCCCAGGGGAACATTACAAACTACGGGACTACGGCGGGATCCGTCGGTTTTTTGAGAGAGTGAGGCAAAGGTGCACGACGGCCCAGGACCGGCCAAGGCGTGGGGCGGCGTATTCTCCGTACCCACCGATGAGCGGATGGAAGCGTTCTCCGAGAGCGTTTCTTACGACTGTCGCCTGGCTGAAGACGACATTGCGGGCTCGACGGCCCACGCGACCATGCTCGCCGCCTGTGGCATCATCTCTGCTGCAGAGGCAGAGAGCATCGTCACCACGCTCGCTGAGATTGGCCGTGAGATCGCCGAGGGCCGGTTCCCCTTCTCGACCGCACGCGAAGACATCCACCTCAACATCGAGGCGGTGCTCACGGAGCGAATTGGAGATGCCGGTCGCAAGCTGCACACCGCCCGCAGCCGCAATGACCAGGTTGCCACCGATCTGCGGCTGTTCTGCCGCCGGGCAATCGATCGCCTCGATGCAGGCCTGACACAGCTGCAGCGGTCGTTCCTCGACCTGGCCACACGAGAACAGGATCTCGTGATTCCCGCCTACACGCACCTCCGCCGGGCCCAGCCCGTCCTCGCTGCCCACCAGCTCCTCGGCTGGTGCGAAAAGCTCGATCGTGACCGTGAACGGCTCGCCGACTGTCGCAAACGGGTCAATCGTCTGCCTCTTGGCTCAGCCGCGCTTGCTGGCAGCAGCCTGCCAATCGATCGTGAGCAGGTGTCCCAGGCTCTCGGCTTCGACAGCGTAATGGCCAACAGTCTCGACGCGGCGAGCGACCGTGACTTTGTCTGCGAGCTCGCCTTTGCGATTGCCCTCGCGGGCGTGCACCTTTCGCAGTGGGCCGAGGAGTGGATCCTCTACAGCAGCGAAGAGTTTGGCTTCTTGCTGCTGCCAGAGAACTTCTGCACCGGCAGCTCGATCATGCCACAGAAGATCAATCCCGATGCCCTGGAACTCTCCCGCGGCAAGTCTGCTCGCCTCGTGGGCAACCTGCAGGCCTTGCTGGTGCTGCTGAAGGGCTTGCCAACGGCCTACAACCGTGACCTGCAGGAAGACAAGGAGCCGATCTTCGACTCCATCGACACCTTGGAAGCGGTGCTCGGTATTGCCGTTCCGCTGGTTGCTGGCACGCGTTTCAATCGCGACCGCATCACAGCCGGCATTCACCGTGGCCATCTCGATGCGACGAGTCTGATGGAAGCCTTGATCGCCCAAGGCGTTCCTCAGCGAACCGCTCATGAGACTGTCGGCAAGCTGGTCCGGGCAGCAATGGACCAAGGCGTGTCTCTTTCTGATCTTTCTGACGACGAGTGCCGGGCCGCTTCTCCAGCGTTCACCCCGGCAGTGCGAGAAGCCCTCGGCCCACACCAGGCGGTGGCACGGATGCAGAGCTACGGCTCGACAGCACCCGCTCAGGTAGCCCACCAGCTGGACCGCTGGCAGGAGCGACTCGCAGACGCAGGAGCCTCGGGCGACTAGACAACTCACCTCTTCACGTCACCCCTTCACGATGGACGAACGCATGGATGCCTGTCCTTCCACCTTGTCGAGCAACACGCTCAATGACGGTTTTGTGCGCGGGCCGCTGGACAGCCGCCAGCTGCTGTCGGCAGGCCTAGTCGTCATGCTGCTGTGGGCCACGCCGCTGACCGCTGCTGAGCCCCAAGATCCATTGGCTCAGGCGGTCATCGATTCGCTGCGGGCAGACCGCCGCACCACCCCAGAGGAACTGCTCGAAGCCGTCATTCTGGCGAGTGATGTGGATGCCTACGAACTTGCATCAGAGTTCCTCGGGCAGTTCGTCGACGTTGTGGCGGCGATGGGAGATGAACGCGAGAGCATGCTCGCCGATCTCGCTGATCTCGATCCTGTCGGTCTGATACGCACAAAGCGACGACTCGGTGCCCTGAATCCAGAAGCGATTGATGTTCTCAACGCGGTCCAACAGGCCTCGCTGCGGCGGTATCAGGATCCCGCCTGGCTCTCAGAAGTTTCGGCTGGCCTCTCCAGTCCCTCCTCCAGCGAACGGGGCAAAGCCTTTGACATTCTCGCCCGGGCAGGCATTCATGCGATCCCCGCGGCCGTCGAGATCCTCAACCAGCCTGAGCCTGCGGATGAACAAGCACGGCTCGGCCGGGCCCTCGCGTGGCGACTGATCCATGAGCTTGGCAGGCCCGCCCGTGAACCGTTGCTCAACTGGTTAGGGAGTGCGGACGTGGCTCGCTGGCCAGGGGTGATCCGCGGCCTCGCCGCCTGCGGCTCCCGCCGCGAGGCTGACTACCTCCTCGCCCCCATGCTCGTGATCGATTCGCCTCCCGAGGTTGTCTCCGCAGCGACCGAGGCCTTCCAAACACTCTCCGGCAGCTCTTCCACCCGTCTGCCTAGCCCCACCCAGGCGGTCGGCCGGCTGACAGGTCGGCTGGACTCAACCCTCCGTCCAGAAACCCTGCTGCCCGAAGGCATCATTCTCGATGGGGAAGGATCACCCGACTTCACCGCTGATGATCCTGTGGCGGTCGCCACGATTCCACCGCAGGAACGTGGCGGTGATCCCAATCTGCTGACCACCGCAGCCCTGTTTGATCCGCAGGCAGGCACCGTCGTCCGCAGCCAGCTCAGCCGCCGTTTCGTGCGGGGCCTGCGGGCAGCGCATCTCTCACGCGACCTGATGGCTCTGGCGACCGACGATCCGCTTGCTGTTCGGCTCGCCATCCTGGCCCAGCTGGAGATGATCACGCTCTCCAGTTCACCGACAGATCCGCAGAGCCTGGCGTTGATCAAAGCGTCGCTGACAGGCCCTCGCAGCTTTGATGCTCAGGTGGTCGCGGATGTGCTTGATGAGGCGGTTGAGCGGGGCATGCACAATGCAGCTGAAGCCGCCGTGCGCGGCATCGTTGATCACTACACCACGACGGGCGACACCGACACAGGGCTTCCGCAGCAGCTGCGTGAGCCGATGCAGCAACTCCTGTTCACGCCTGACCTCGAGCTTCGGTTTCAGGCAGCTGCAGCTCTGGTCACCCTCACCGATGGCCCATTCGCCGGATCGAGCCAGGTCGTGGAGACGCTCGCCTTCTGCGCCGCATCTAACGGAGCCGACCGGGTGGTGATCGCCCATCCGCAGCACTCGGTGGCGGTCAACCTCGAGTCGTATCTCGCCCAGTACGGGTTCCGAGCGGAACTGGCAGCCCGGGGGGTCGATGCGGTCACCGCTGCGACCCACTGCGACACACGGCTGGTCATGCTCTCGGCGCGGCTCGGAGATCCAGACGCCTTCGAGGTCGCACAGCTCATCCACAAACGAGCGGCCGATGAGCCGATCGCTGTCTTGATTGCGATCGATCCGGGTGATGATGCAGGAGCCGCTGCGATGCGGAACCGGCTCGAACACCGGCTCAACGGCTTCGAGGGCCAAGGCCTCTACTGGGTGACCCTCACCGATCGACTCCCCACTCTGTTTGAGGCAGAAATCTCCCCAGACACTGGCGAACCACTCGCTGAGGCACGGCTCGGCAGCATGCTCGATCGGATCGATCGCCAGTCGCTGCTGTTGCCAGCGCGGCGTACAAAACTCGCGAACGCCCGGCTCGCTCGAGGGGGCCAGGCGGTGGCACATCTCGCCACACTTGCCGGACGTGGTGTCGATGTCGACCTCGCTGTGGAAACCGTCACGCAGCTACTCGAGCGACGCCAGCACGCCGCAGCCTGCATCGCCATGCTCGCTGCGACCGACACCAAAGCGGCCCAGGCAGCCCTGGTGGAGACGGCCTGCCGGCCGGTAGAAGCGGACGCCTTGCGGCAGGCCGCCGCGAAAGCACTCGATACGAGCATCGACGACTTCGGGATTCTCCTCGACGATGCCTCGGTAGCGACGTTTCTTCGTCGGTACAATGGAGCAACCGACCCGATACGCCGGGCGGTCCTGGAGGTACTCGCTTCGATCGATCCGATCGTGGCCGCCTCACCTGGCAATGCAGACGGTGGCTCACCTCCGCCGCAGCGTCGCTAGGGCCCTGCTCCTCGACTGCCGCTGCGCTAAGCAGCTCCTCCATCGCGATGCTCAACACCCCAGACGACGACGCTTCAGCACCGCCGATTCGCGGTGTCGTCGGCCATGGGAAGGCGATGCAGGAGGTCTATTGCCTGACCCGTCAGGTGGCTGCTTCAAATGCCTCGGTCCTGCTGACCGGAGAAACGGGAACAGGTAAGGAAGTGATCGCCCGTGCGATTCACGAGCTTTCCCCGCGGGGCACTGGACCATTCGTACGAGTCAACTGTGGAGCACTCTCTGAGAGCCTGCTTGAGAGCGAGCTCTTTGGCCATGTCCGTGGCTCCTTTACCGGAGCGGTCACCAACCGGGCCGGACGCTTTGAAGCAGCCCACACCGGCACAATCTTCCTTGATGAAATCAACTCCACCTCACCGCAGCTGCAGGTCAAGCTGCTGCGTGTCTTACAGGAGCGGGAGTTTGAACGTGTGGGCGACACCGAAACGATCCGAGTCGACACGCGCGTGATCGCTGCGAGTAACCGCGAACTGCTCGACGAGGTTGCCTGTGAACGATTCCGCGAAGATCTCTACTACCGGCTCAACGTGGTGCCGATCTACCTGCCACCACTGCGGGCCCGCCGGGAAGACATCCCGCAGCTCGCGCGTCACTTCCTTGAGATCTACAATGAGGAAAACGATCGCTTTGTCGTGCATCTCCAGAAAGATGCCCTCGACGCTCTGGTGAAGTACCACTGGCCCGGCAATGTTCGTGAACTGCAAAACGTGATCGAACGCTGCGTCGTGCTCGCTCCTGGTGATGAGATCGACCTGGCCCTGCTGCCTCCTACAATCCGCGGCGAAACGGTGGGGCCTGTTGTGCCTGGTCGCGGAGGTGATCTCGACAGCCTTGCACGAGAGCTGGTCGAGCAGGGGCTCACGACCGCTGCAGAAGATGACGACAACCTCTTCGAGCGGGTTGTCAGCCGAGTCGAACGCGAACTGATTGCACAGATGCTTGCCGCCTGCGGAGGCGTGCAGCTCAAAGCCGCCGCACGCCTCGGCATCAACCGCAACACCCTGCGGAAGAAGCTCACCGAACACGGCCTCGAAGACGGCGAGTAGCGAGGCACATGCCGGCCTCGTCGTCAGTCGCCCTCATGCATCTCGCGGGCATGGTAGCTCGATCGCACCAAGGGGCCGGAAGCGACGTTGGCAAAGCCCATGGCTCGGGCCTGGTCGCCGAGTTCGTCAAACTCGTCCGGTGGCACATACCGCTCAACCGGTAGGGCATCGAGAGTGGGCTGGAGATACTGGCCAAGGGTCAAGAAATCGACACTGTTGGCCAACAGATCCGCAAAGACCTCAAGCAGCTCGTCGCGAGTCTCACCAAGGCCGAGCATCAGTCCACTCTTGGTCTTCACACCAGGCATCAGTCGCTTGGCATCTGCCAGCAGCTGCAGGGTCCAGGAATAGCGGCTCTTTCGGCCCCGGACGTGTCGGTAGAGCCGGGGAACCGTCTCGGTGTTGTGGTTAAACACATCCGGTCCCGCTGCCATTACGATTTCCATCGCCCCTGGCTTGTCGAGGAAGTCGGGAACGAGCACCTCGACCACCGCTCCGCTGACCTCACGGACAGCGCGAATCGTACGAGCAAAGTGATCCGCTCCACCGTCAGGCAGGTCATCCCGGGTGACACTTGTGATGACCACATGCGCAAGCCCCAGCCGCTTGGCTGCCTCCGCAACACGCTCCGGCTCATCTGCCTCCAGGGTTTCTGTTTTTCCCTTCGGTACCGAACAGAAACCACAGGGGCGGGTACAGACATTGCCGAGAATCATGAAGGTGGCTGTTCTGGACGACCAGCACTCCAGCCGGTTGGGGCACTTGGCGGAAGAGCAGACAGTCTCCAGGCCGAGCTCTTCGACCAGTCTCGCGGTCTCACCATGCCCTCCGCCTGGCTCGAGGTTGCGACGAAGCCAGGGAGGCAGCCGTCGACTCGCGGGGAAAGGGCTGCTGCTGCAACTGCCGGTCGCGGAGGCTGCCGTCTCGAGCGAGAGAATCGGTAGGGAAGAAAGCGGCTCAGCCGACATGTCGTCTCGCAGGGTGAGGGGAAGGCGGGCGGGCGGCGGTGGAACCGCCAGGAATACCCGATTGTAGGCTGACCACCTCGGCGTTGAAGGCCGCGGCCATCTCCTGAACGATCACCGACCTCGCTTCGGTGGGCGCGGCTCGGCGACGACGTTCGGCCTCAACGGATCCCATCCCCCCCTGCGGCGTTGTGCGCACCCGGCGACAGACCTCCGTCGCCGTCGCCACATTGACGAAGCCACCGTGCGAAACGACGCCACGGCGAACAGAGATCCCAACGGCTGCGAGCAGGCCACTGTTTCCAAAAACGCCGGGGATGCCTGGAACACGGCGTGCTGGACACTTCATGGCCGCAGCCGCTGCAGCCAGACCAGTTTCAAAGCGGTCGACGTAGGCCGCCACATCGTGTTCACCAAGTCCGAGATCGGTCAGTCTGGCAAACAGATAGACGGCCAACTGCCCACTCGTGTGTGGCACAGCGCCGCCTCCACGACCGACAAACCGTAGCCGAATACCCATCCGCTGCAGCTCGTCGTCCGTCAGCTCCACATCCCGCCGCGAGGCCAGGCGACCGAGCGTGATCACGTCAGCATGTTCGCACAGAAGCAGCGTCGGCCCGCAGCCGTCAGGCTCCGCAACCTCAAACGACAAGCGTTCGGCCACCCGCAGGTAGTCCTCGAAGTCGATCCGCCCAGCAAGCCACACCGACAACCGAGCCGTCGGCATTTGCGGCGGTGCGTTCGTGTCACAAGAGGCTTTGGAACGAGACATGGCAGTTGCTTGCGACGTTTTCTTATTCGTCCCGCTCTTCAGGCATCAACAGCCCTTCAAGAACACTCCACGTCATCGGCTGCCAGGCGATGGCATCGGGAAGTCGGCCGTGGGGAGAAACCTCAACCCGATGCTCGATGGCCGTATCCACACACCGCCCCAGCTGCTCCAGCCATTCAGGCACCTCAACACCAGAGCCAGCCGCAAGCCCGAGAAAGCTCTCTGCACGCTGCTCAAGCGCCTCAGCTGCGGGAGTTGGCCCGCCTTGGCGAAGCTCCCGCACGGCCGGCTCAACCAACGACTCCAGCTCATCCTGCTCAAGCACCGCTGTGAATGGCCGCTGCACGCAGTCAGCCACGCTCGCCAGTCGCAATCCCCAGGTCGACTCAATCTCGGCCAGGCGACGCTTGAGACCTTCGGAGGTCGCAGCAGTCTCTTCACGCATGCGGCTTCGCCAGGCGGCTGCGGCTGCCGTCTCGCCGCGACCGGCGAGCACCCGATGGGCCATTCCTACCGGCCGCAGCGTCCAGCTGATCCGGTCGTACTCCGCCTTGATCCGCAGAAAGTCAAGAAGAATATGCAGATACTCTCCCCGATCCGACTGTGATGTTGTGGAGTTCCAGTCGCGGTATTCCGCATGGTTCTCGGCGACGCTCTCAAGCACCAGCCGCACGCGTGCCGCCGCATGACGCAGTGGGAGTTCACCAGACATGATCGCATTGAGCAGCGGTGGTCGCTCGCTCTCTGGATCAAACTCCGACTTCTCCACCAGGCCTTCAAGCCAGGGCCGCACTCCACGACGAAGGATGCCGCGCAGTGACGTGGGGGCCATCAGGTGTTGGGTAAACAGCCCACCACCATACCGCTCCACAAAGTCACGGATCACCGCGTAGACCTTGTCGTCCCGCATCCGTTCGAGCACCGAGAGCCGCAGCTGCCGGGCATGCGTCATCCACGTCTCAAGCAGCCGTGGCACCAGCTGTGACACGCCTTCAAGAATCTGCTCGTTGCGGGCTTCGGTCGTCTCACCGTTGGAGCCGGCCGACTCACAGATCCGCTCGACGAGCGACGTGGTGGCGGCTTCAAACACGCGGTCAAACTCGCTGACACTGGCCGCCCCAGGCGGCCGGTGCCGCTCCAGCGACTTTGCCAGACGAACAAGCTGAATCGTTTCGGCAATCAATCCCAGCCGCGGCAGGCTGGAGGCCAGCCGTTCCAGCAGCCGCTCACGACGTCGCGCGGCCACGATCTTGTCGGGGCGTCCTCCGCGGGAGAGCGGCACATAGAGCACCCGACGGCCAGCCAGCTGATGCTGCACATGCTCAAGCGTCGCACGAGTTGCCTCAACGTTGCCTGTGAGCATCGCTCCAAACAGTACGCCCACCGCGCCACGTCCGGAGGAGGAGACCTCCGTGCGTCCGTCAGCAATCGCCCGATGAGCGGCGAGCATCCAAAGGGTTTCGGAGAGCTGGACGGCCGACTCTAGCAGCCGCTCAGCAGCCGCATCCGCCGCGAGCCGCATCCGATCCTCATCACTGGCTGAGAGCATTGGCCCTGCGTCGCTTGAGGCCCGTTCGCTAATCGCCGCAGACGCGCGGACCATGGCATTCCGCAGTCGACGCAGGACATGCCGCCAGCCTGCCACCGAATCGAGTTCGGCCTCGTGGATCTTCGCCACCCCTTCGGCGGTCTGATGACACCAGGCGATCACAACCGTCCGCACCAGCCGGGCCACACCCGCAAGAAACTCGGCAGCCTCTTCGACCTCTTCCAACGGCCCAACATCGTCGCTCCCTGAGGAGCCCGCCTCGAGCATGCCCCCTTCGACACCGTCATCGGCGGAATCTCGCCAGACCATCGTCTCATAGGCGGCGGCTACACTCTCGTCGACATCGTCATCATCTTCAGACCGCTTGCCCGCCAGTCCGTTCCCACCGGCACGGTCACCGACCACGAGATCGATCAGATCAGCCACACCCGACGTGTTGGCTTCGATGAGCTCAAGAAACCGCCGCTGACGGGTGCGTGATGCCGATGAAGGATCGTTGAGCGCACTTGCCAGCCAGGCTTCTGCCGCATGCAGCCACTCGTCGCCACTCCGCGAAAGCAGGTCGCCTTCCAGCAGTGACGCCCAGTGCACGATCAGCCCCATGGCCGCATCGAGATCACCTTCACGGATCAGGGCCGACGCGGCCTCGGCATGACTGCGGGTCGACGAAAAAGCAGCGACTTCCTTCCGCCAGAATCCTGGTGGCGGCGCCTCCGGCCCCGCCTCGCGACGACGCTCCAAGGCCCGGATCACATCACGGGTTGAGTCAAGAATCTCCCGGCCCGAGAGATGCGACACCCCTGAGACCGTGGTCGTCGCATGGCGATCCCACCAGCCGGCAAGCCGCTCAAGGGCTCCCTCCGCACGCGAGGCGAGATCGGCCTGACCCGCCAAAGCTGCGGTCCGCCAGGCAGCCGCGGTCCCCTCAAGAACCGCAGCGGTCATCGACACTAGATCTTCCACGCGAGGGTCAGGCAGGCTCTCTCCACCCGGATCGTGCAGGGGAAACTGCCCGCCGAGGCCGAGAATGTTCCACGGATCGACTGCAGCACCACAGGCAACGGCACGAAACAGCAGATCCGTCGCCTCTGCCAGTAGTTCGAGGGCGGCACTGACCTCTCCTCGGACCACCGCCTCCTCCGCGGCAACGGTGCGACTCATCACTCGCGAGGCCATTCGGGCAGAGGTCGCCGGCACCCGACGAGCCATCCGCTCGGCAGCTGCCTGACGGCCGAGCCGGGCAAAGACCGACGCCAGCGACACACTCTCCACCTGCTTCGCGCGGGCCGCTGCCAACGTGGTGTTGATATAGCGGCGGACGCCACCAAACGGCTGCCGCAGCCGCTCTGTCTCATCTTCCAGTCGGGCACGATGTTCCACTGGCAGCGTCGTCATCAGCCACCGATAGAACTCATCGCGATACCCAGCGATCTTCGGAAGGAGCTGGGTCAGCGGAAGCCCTGCCTGAAGAGCCCCCGGTCCATGTCCGGAGAGCCCCGCAGCCATCAAAAGCACTCCCGCGAGCACCGCGGATGCCTCGTGCAGACGCTCGTGGGACGGCGCGCCAGGCTGTTCAGACCAAGACCGAATACCTTCGAGTGTCGCCTGCTGCACCACCAGTCGTCGGTACCAGCCGCGGCCGTCGATCCGATCGGGATCCCACAGCCCAAAGAGATAGTTGGGGCGACTAGCCGCTGGATGCAAGAAGTCAAAGGCTCGCGGATCAACCGCCAGCTCCTCAAGCATCGAGAGATCAAAGTCTGCTTGATTGGTGAGGGCCTGGGGAGCCTGCTGCAGGATCTCGAGTGCTCCGGAGATCAGTCCGGAATACCGACCGTGCGCAACACCTGCTCCCGCGACAAACAGTGGCAGCGGACGCACCCGCTCATGCGGATAGGGTTCGGAGAGACGTTCGTTCTCCAGCACTGCCACCGGACGCCATCCGACATAATCATTGAGCGTTCCAATTGCTCGCTCGAGCACAGCGTGCGAGTCGTCGAAGGGGCCACCGGTTGCCAGCACCGCTTGCGCTGCGGCAGCCATGAAGAAGGGCCGCTCAAGAGCTCCGCTGGGCTGATGCTCCAGGAGGTCTCGATGAAACTCACGATACGCGGTCGGCAGCTGGTCAAACGTCAGTGAGAGCACATGCCGAGCTTGCTCAGCATTACGAAATGCCGGTGCTTCACGCTCCAGTACCGCGAGGCGTCGCCTGAGCAGGTCCGCAACCGCGGAGAATGCCTCGGGGCGTTCGAGACTGCCGACAGCAATGGCACCAGGCGGAGCAGCCGTATCAGCACCACCAGCCTCTGCGGCCTCGGACTCTTCGCTGCTGGCAACCGGCTCTCCACCAGGCTCGACCTGGGTGAAGAGCTCGTTCATGGCCTGCCAGACACTGGGATCGAACGCCCCAGAGGAGAAGTTCAGGTATCCGAGCAGAGTGGCCGCGGGATCGTTGGTCGGTTGCGACGCATCGGCTGTCGTCATCGTGCCCGCTCCCTCCGCGGCTGGCTCGACACCGACCGCTCCTCTTACTCGCTCTCACCGGTATGACCGCTACAAATGGTCACCTTTTTCAGACTCTCCAGGTTTGAAGGTATCGTTTCGTGGGGGATGTTTGAAGCAGAGACGCTCCTTCCGGGAAACAAGCCATGAACCTGTCTTTTTCAAAGACGCTCGCTGCCAAAGCTCACGTTGCGTTGCTGTTCCTCGCGACTTCAGCTCCTTTCGCCCACGGTGGTGACATCTGCGTTGCTGAAGACCTTGCGGCTGCCAGCGGCTGGCATCTCAACTGGGTGGTGCAGGTGCCTTTTGACACCGACCGCACGGAGCTGGAATCCCTCGGCATCGGCGACGGCATGGTGGTGGCTACGTCGGGCGACGGTCGAGTGCACGCCTACCGGGAGTCGCCCGCAACACTCCCCGGCACCCTGGCGTGGAGCCAGCGAATTGGGCATGCCACCGAGCCGGGATTCACCGCACAGATTGGCCCCTCGCTCGTGCTCGCGACCCGCGGTCGCAACCTCTACAGCTTTGATCGAGAGACGGGTGATCGACTCTGGGCAGACCATCTCGGTCGCATGCCCAACGCGCCAGCCGTCGAAGGTGACAACTGGGTGTATGTCCCTTTTGGTCCGCTGCGTGTCCTCCGACTGACGGCGTATCCAACAGGCCGCACCACGTCCATGATCAAAGCTGCCTCGCTTGCTGCAGCTGATGCCGAAGCAGCCGAGGTAGCGAAACTCGGTCGTCGTCGCGCTGCTCTGGAAGACCATGCACCGCTCCTGCTTGAAGCTGGCACGGAGCGAGCGAAAACGATCCACCGACTCGCCCCCTACTCCATCAGCTGGATCGGTGAAGAGGGCATGCTGGTCACGCTCAACGACCTTGAGAATGGCTGGCGACGCCATGAACTGCGGCTGGGCAGCCTGGCCTCCGGCGATCTCCTGCACCGAGACGGCTCCATCTGGCTTGCTCTCTCGTCTGGAGACGTGATTCGAGTCGACTCCGATCCTGCCGAAGGCCTCTCGGTTATCTGGCGAGCTGCGCTGCCTTCTCTGCCTTCAGGACAGCTCCTTCTTGATGGTGACACGCTGCTGGTCTCGTTGGGCGAGTGGGGCCTTGAGGCCCGTTCAGCATCCACCGGTGACCTGCTCTGGAAGCGTGATCAGCCTGTGCACCTGCTCTCGGCAGGGGGTGGAATGGCCTGGTGGTTTGACGCCGCTCGCCGGCTGGTGCTCTGCGACCTGCGCGACGGCCACACCCTCGCCACGCTGAACCCCGGGCGATTCCAGATGCCGATCACCAACACCACGAGTGACCGGCTGTATCTTGCCACCAGCAATGGCGTCATCGCGTCGCTGGCTCCTACTGCTGCCACGACCAGCCCCGTCGAGGCCGCAGAGGACGTTCCTGCCACAACCGAGGAACCATCTCAGCCAACGCCCGCAGGCCCCGCAGATCCGTTTGGAGCAGATGACGATCCGTTTGGAGCTGGCTCCTCTGACGATGAGCCGGCTGAGATGAACGAGTCAGACAGCAACCCCTTCGGAGGTGACGACCCGTTCGGTACTCCTGCAGCCGAAGATGATCCGTTCACCTTCTCACCTCGCGGACGTCGCAGTCCTGCATAGGTTCGGCATCTTCAGCGAGGCGTCGCGGTTCACTGCACCCGTCAGCTGCCCTCAACTGCCGGCTTCGGACCCGCACAAAGTTGCAGCGGCACAGAACTGCAGCGGCCGAAAGTTGCAGCCACTCATTCGCCGAGCTCAGACGTTCGGCTTGATCTCGAAGTTGTACTGAGCGAGATCGAGAGCGAGCATCAGGCATCCCACTGAGATGGCCACAAAGGCCAGCAGCAGCATTGCCGTGTAGACATTCACGGGCGGTGTGCCAGCTTTCTGTTCGTCGTTGTCTGCCATGACTTCCTCAAAGAGACTCGGTGACGATACGCCTGGTATCAGAATCAGCCCTTGAGCCGTGACGCCACGCGGTCGCCTCGCTGGATGAAGCCCCGCTTGAACTCGGGGATCACTGTGGCCACCGCCTTGTCAGGGCGGACAGTGACGATCCGGACGCGACCGAGATAGGTGTCATCGCGGAAAACTTCAAGTTCATGACCCTGCTGAAGGCCATCATCTCCACCGAGTGAGAGTTCGATCGCCTCGCGGCCCACGGCAGTCACCACACCATCGACGGCGGGTAGCTGATCACGGGGAAGCGAGTCGACATTCAGCCCCATCTGCTGCAGCAGAACACGGGCGTTGGCCACCTGCTTTTCCAGCTGGCTCTTCCGCTCGCGGGCGATCACCAGCAGCGACTCTTTTTCGTGGAGTTCGACAGCCATGTCGGCAGTCCGCTTCACCTGGTCATCAAGGCTCTGCTGCTGATTCTTGATCGATTCACGAAGGTCGCCGATCTCACCAGTCGCCTGCTCGAGCTCGCGACTCTTGGCGGCGAGTTCATCCTGAGCCTTGTTGCGATCCTGCTCCTGCTGATCGACCCGCTTGCGAAGTTCCTGCAGCGACTCATTCTTCTCGCGAAGGGCAGCCTGGATCTGAGCGATCACCGTATCACGAGCGAGCTCTGACTCTTTGACATCTTTGGTGAGTTCGTTGATCTCTTCCTGGAGTTGCGTGGCGTCGTTTCGCGCGGTCTGTAACTGATCATTCAGTCCACCCGGCTTGACGATCTCGTCCCTCCAGTTGGTATGCGTGGAGTAGAGCGCCACCCCAAAACTCATGAACACAAGGCTCATGATAAAGACGGCGAAGACGAAGATTTTGCCAATAATATTCATACACTCACCACAGGCAGGTGCTGCGAGGACGACCGCCCCATGCGACCACCATAGTTGTCAATCGGCAGGGGGGTCAACGCGTCTGGAAGACATTGCCAACTGCCCGCAACCTCTCACACATCGACCTGTTTCACCACAGAAACCGGTTCTTGTTCAGGTTTTCGGGGCCACTTCTTCCCTGCAAACACCACAAACCCCGCAGCTACCGCAGTCAGCGACGTCGGCAGCCCCCCCCAGACGAGGAACAAAGACCCGCGACCGTCTGCGGCCACCTCAGCCCGCACAGTCGCCGTCGCTCGCTTGGGGCCGCGTCGCAGCACCCGACCGCTCCCATCAATCCAGGCGGAGATGCCCGTATTTGCGGCCACGACAATCGGTGTTCGCACCTCAACCGCCCGCAAAACAGCTGAGGCAAGGTGCATATCGAGTTCGCTCGATCCCCAAAACCAGCCATCATTGGTGAGATTGGCGATCAGATCGGGGCGTTGCTGCTTCGCCGCGAGATCTCGGACAATACTTCGGACGGCTCTCGGCAGCGTGGTCTCGTAACAGATCGTCGCGGCCACCTCAAAACCAGCAACATTTACGGCGAGCGGCTCGGTGCCAGCGGTCAGGCCTGCTGGCAAAGGCGTCAGCCGATAGAGCCAAGGAAACCGGTTGGCCAGGGGCACATACTCCCCAAACATCACCGGAAACATCTTTTCGTAACAGCCCAGCGGCGTCCCCTCTGGAGAGAGAAACAGCCCGCAGTTGTAGTTCCGCACACCAGAGGCGGCCCTCGGGGTGATCACCTGTTTATCGAGGCCAACCAGCCAGGTCGCCCCGTAGCGACGGGCAAACGCCGAGAGTGACTCCAGTCGTTCGGCGGCCAGCCGCTGGCGTGCTGCTGCCTGAGCGGCCGGACTCTCCGGCGGCAGTTCTTCCTCCGCTGTCTCTCGCAGTGCCTCTGTGACAACTGCCGCTGGCAGCTGCTCAGCAGCATCAATCTCAAGCAGCCCCCATCGCCACATGGTCTCTGGCCAGACGATCAGATCGGGCGACCCATCAGTCTCAAGGCCTGCGAGCGTGAGCTCGTCGTAGTGACGAGCGACCTTCTGTGCGGCTCCAGGTTCGTGCTTCAGTTCGGTGTCGATCGAGCCCTGCACGAGGAGCACATCAAGACGTTCCTCACTCAGTAACGGTTCACTCGCGAGTCGCCAGTTCCCGTAGCCACAGGCTGCGACCAGGCCCCCACCGGCCACGGCCAGCCAGACCATCGTTCGCCGCAGACATGGCCAGGCAGGGCCCTGCCGACTGGCTGCCACCACTGCGGTGATCGCTTCGCTGAGGCACGCCGCCACAGCCATCACGAGGCCACTGAGCCCAACGGCCCCAAACAGATCGGCCGTCTGCAGCACCTCGAGCCAGCGGACCTGGGTGTCACACAACCCGCCCATCGTGAAGCCGCCCAGGAGCCAGCCACGCAGGTGCTCCGTCGCGATCCATGCCACCGTTGCAGCTGCCGCGAACGGCAGCCTGGCATGACTGACAAACCGACGCGTGACGACCACCCAGAAGGGAACAAAACAGCCGAGATACGCCGCCAGCACCACCCAGCCGATCGACGTGGCGGGATGTGGGAGTCGCAGCCAATGCAGCACCGCCAGCCAGAACACCACCCCGCCACACCATACGGCCAGCCAGTCGCGACGACCGAGTGATACCGGAGCACGGGCCAGCTGGAGCCAGGGGATCGGAGCCAGCCATGCTGCCCACCAGAGATCGACTGGTGGCTGCACAGCTGCCATCGCCACGGCACCACTCAACGCCCACAGCCAGCAGTGACGTTGCTGCAGCGACGGCTGCTGCCTGCCGCTGGATTGCTCACTCTCTGCGGCCGTCATAGCTGGCCTTCCGCAGCGGGCGTCGCTGTGAAGAGTGCTAGGGACTCCCCCGGTTCCACGGGGTCGTCTTCATCGACGAGTTGACGTGCAAGTCGACCGGTGACCGGCGCGAGCAGATCGACCGTGGCAGCACCCGCAACCAGCTGCACGACACGATCTCCGGCCAGGACACAATCGCCTTCACTGACGAGCCACACCGAAACCGTCACCATTCCGGTGGTAAATCCCATCGCTGGTACCTGCAGCACCGCCTGCATGGAGGCCTGGCTCATCGTGGGCCTCGTCCACCCGCCTGCAAACGAGTGAGCCAGTACAGCATCACCCGCCCAACGGTCTCGAGCGAGGCTGCAGAGCAGTGCTCGGGCGTATCCTTCGTGGTGTGCCAGTGTGGATAGTCGAAGTCGATGATGTCACAGGTCGGGATGCGGCCAATCGTTCGCAGAGGCACGTGGTCATCCTCCACAGTCGGTCCTGGCCGCGGAACGAACTCACGTGCGCCCACCTCAGCGGCAGCCTGCCAGATGTCATCAACCAGGCCTCGCGTGTCGGGCCAGGTGATACTGTGACGCTCCTGAGGCAGGAGCAGATTCTCATCCGCCACCATGTCTAGCAGGACCCCAACCAGATAACGATGCGGCGGCGGATCGGCTACGTAGCGACGAGCAAAGTGAATGGAGCCGAGGCAGTACGGATCTCGCCGATCGACGACATACTCCTCAGCATCAAAGAACACAAAGTCGACACCGATCGGCCCTGCGAGAGCCGGCATAAAGCGACCAAGTTCCATCAAGGCTGCCACGCCACTGGCACCATCGTTCGCCCCCACGAACACACCCTCAGGATCCACCGGATCACGGTCGGGATAGGGCCGGGTGTCGTAGTGCGCAGCGAGCAACACCCGATCGTTGCGGTCAGGATGGAAGGAGACAATCAGGTTTTCCATGACCACTGGCTCGCCTGTCCGGCGATCACGAATCCGAAATGGCTGCCGGGTGACCTCAGCATCAAGATCGCTGAAGTGCCGCACGATCATGGCACGTTGTTTCTGCATCCCGATCGACCCGCTCGGACGGGGGCCGAGTTCGCAGATGGCCTTGAGATAACCGTAGGCCCGCTCGCCTGAGAACTCATTTGCTGCGGCAGGCTCTGCAGCGGAGAGCAGCTCTCCCTCACTGGCCTTCAGCAGGCAGGCCACAGCCACACAGAGCGACAGCACGGTTCGCAGACGGCTCATACCATCGACGCGGCGCCCAGGCAGCCGCCCTCTGGAGTCAACAACCAGACACATCACATAGCCGCGACCATTCACAGCCAAACGTCACGGCCAAGCGCAGCAGACTCAACCGCCTCCGCAGTGAGCGTATCACGGGTGTTGCGGACACCGACAGGCCAAACAGCCTCCAGGCCAACTCCTCAAGGAAGACGTGGTAGATTCAGGAGCACGCAGGGTGGCGAGGAGACAGGGAACGCCCGAGCGGGGAACGGCTCTGAGGAGTGCGGAGTTCGACTCCCCAGAGGCTGTGAGACTGCTTCCTGTCTCTTCCGTTCGACACCCTGTCCGACTGGCGTCATGTTGGGCTGTCCGGCTGGCGTCCGGTTTGTCTGTACCGCTGTTTGGCTGTATCCCTGTCCGATTGTGGAGTTCGCATGAACAGACATGCTTTCGTGCTCACCTCACTGCGGTGCCTGAGGCGGTGCAGGCGGCGGCAGCTTCTTGGATGCGTTGTGCTCGTCTGCCTGCTGTGCATGCACGGGGGACGCGATGCAGCGGCCGGCGGCGGGCCTGAGAATGTTTTTCTCGTCGTCAATCCAGACAGCGCCGAGAGTCTCGCGGTTGCCAATGCCTACGTGGCACTCCGCAAGGTTCCACCCATCAACGTCTTCATGCTGTCGTGGACAGGCAGCAAGGAAGAGACGAGTGTCGCCACGTTTCGCAGTGCGATTCTTGATCCCGTGCTGGAAGCCATCGAAGGCCGCGGGCTCGTTCCACAGATCGACGCGATTGTGTACTCCTCTGATTTCCCCTGGCGAATCAGCTTTAAAGACGAACTCCCCGAGCAGCTGGTGGGCGTCGACAAGTTTCCAGCCGGCTCGCTGACCGGCATGACCACACTCTTCCCATTGGTGAAGTCGTCCGACGGCGGCTGGATCAGTCGTGACAGCAACCGCTACTACCGCCCCGTTGACACCCGCGGGATTCCCCGTGAGACCGTTGGCTTTCGCGGCTGGTATGGCTGGGGAGCTCAGGGCCAACAGATGGAGGCCGGCGGCGTCCGATACCTGCTCTCTGCCATGCTCGGCGTGACCAGTGGCCGAGGCAACTCGGTGGATGAGGTCGTCGCCATGCTCCGCTCGGCAGTGGCAGCCGACGACACGCACCCAAGCGGCACCGTCTACTTTGTCACCAATAGCGATGTCCGCACCACAACCCGCAGCAGCGTCTTTGACAGCACCGTCAAAGAACTCATCGATCTGGGCGTCAACGCCGAAGTCGTGTCAGGAAAACTCCCGATAGGTAAACGCGATGTGGCAGGCCTGATGGCTGGCACGCCAAGCTTTGACTGGAACAGCTCTGGCAGTCGCATTCGTCCCGGGGCGATCTGCGAGAACCTGACGAGCTTTGGTGGCATCTTCAGCCCATCCGCTGGCCAGACACCACTCTCCGCCTTCTTGCGGGCAGGGGCTGCAGGTTCGAGTGGCACCGTCATTGAGCCATACGCCGATCAGGCCAAGTTCCCACACCCTTCTCTGCAGGTGCACTACGCACGGGGAGCGAGTCTCATTGAGGCCTTCTACCAGTCGGTGCACTCGCCATACCAGCTGCTCGTGGTTGGCGACCCACTCTGTCAGCCCTGGGCGACGATCCCTCGCGTGGATCTGGGGCTCACAGAGAGCGACACACCGTTGACGAGCGCGACACGGCTGAATGGTGAGGTGACCTTCTCGGCGAATGGCAGCCTGCCAGGCAATCGAACGGTCGACCGCTTCGAACTGTTTGTCGATGGCATGCGGTACGCCCAGTTTGGCAGTGGTGAAACCACCACGCTCGACACCACGGCCCTTGCCGATGGATACCACGAACTCCGTCTGGTGGGGATTGCGGCCTCCGCAGTTGAGACGCAAGGTCGGCAGATCGTGCCAGCGGTCTTCCAGAACCATGGGCGATCTCTCCAGCTGACAGTTGAGCCAGACGTTGTGCCGCTGGATGGCACCGTGCGGATTCGTCTTTCTGGCGAACAGATCGACGGAGCGGTTCTGTATGCGGCAGGTCGCGTGCTAGGACGCACCACCGGCGAGGCGTCGACCGTCGAGATTCCTGCTCGCCTCTTAGGCGCTGGCCCTGCCACGATTCGAGCCACCGGTCGTCGCGGCAGCGGTCAGTCCGGCAGCGTTCACGCGGCGCCGGTGACAATCATGGTGACAGGCGGCTGATGACCGGCACCGGATGGTGTCGGCACAGCTCTCTCCAGATCTGACTAGCGACCGCCAGCCTGGGGAGCAGTCGCCATCCGAACCTGGGAGGCAGGCGGAGCCTGTGACGGAGCGACGGCAGCAGGCAACTGTGGGTGGCCGTTGTGGGCAGCCGAGAGGTGATCGACGAAGTCTTCACCAGCAGCGGAGAGCACAAACACCTCGCTGCTGCCCTCACCGCCGTGAGGCCGCACAATACAGATCACTTCAGCCTGCCCCCGATGCTGTCGCACCTGTTCAAGCAGAGCCAGTTCACCTGGTAAGAGCGTGCGTCCGGTGCCAGCAGACGCACCACCTGCCGGCGCCGCGTCTGCGACCGATGCGGTAGGCACGGCTGCGGTGCGGTCTCGTCGGTCAAAGGCGACCGACGGCATCGACTCAGGCATGGCTGGAGCCGTGTCCGCCAATGGCGTTGGCCCGCCGCTTGGATAGGTCGTCCGATACACAAAGGACAGGCCTGCATCGTCAAGCTGCTCATGGACAGCCTGGAGGGCGGCATAGAGACCTTCCTGATCCGCCGGGTCTGCAGCATTACAGACACCAATCAGGCTGCCATTGAGGTCAAACAATCCGCCCCCACTGCGACCAGGCACGGGCTGACCGGCCACCTGCACATTGGGAGGTCCGAGATACTTATCAACTGCCGTGATCTGACTGAAATGGACCGTTGGATCAGCACCACCATCACAGCCAACGGAGGCGACGTGTTCGCCAACGGCGAGTTCACGCTCCGGTCCAGCCACCCGGGCAGGCGTGATCTCCGCATCCGTGAAGACACTCACGAGGGCCACGTCGCGGTCGAGATCCCACGCCACGAGCTGCCCGGCAAGGCCACGGGTTTCGTCGCTTCCAAAAAGATCGACCGCAATCCGCCCTTCGCCGCCTGAATCACGAAAGATGTGCGCACAGGTAAGGATCAACGCCTCCCCCTGTCGGCAGTCGATCACCGTACCAGTGCCGCGTGACGATCCCTCGGGGTCTTGGACCTGCAGCCGTGCTGTCGCTGCCAGCAGCTGTGACTGCACCATGGCCTGATCGGTCACTGCGGGCATCGTCGCGGGCGCAGCCAGCTGTGCCGGAGCAGGACTCTCCTCGAGGGCTGCCAGTGCGGTCGGGCCCACTGGGGCTCGGGCAGGCTGTGTCGCTGTGAGGATGGCGGCATCGCGAGCATGACGCTGCGGTGGGGTTTGGGTGGGGAGAGCTTCGGTAGCCACCGTGGTCGCCAGCGGGATGCCCGCGACGCTCCCTGCAGCTTCTGAAGTCGGTGGAAGTGGTGTCTGTGGACGGCCCGTCTGAAGTCCCTTGGCCAGCAATCCCTCGAGTTCACGCTGCGTGGTGGCACCATCAATCCGGCCCACCTGATGTCCCTTCACCAGCAGGATGTAACAAGGCACTCCGCTCACTCCGAAGCGACGGACGAGATCATGCTCCTGATCAACGTCGATATGCCGCACGGGCCAGCCTGCCTGTTCGATGCCCTGCACCACAGGAGCCATTGCTCGACAGGGGCCGCACCAACTCGCGGAGAAGTCGAGCAGCACTACATCTCCCGGCTGCACGGCAGTCTGGGCAGGAATCGCAGACTCCGCAGCGACTGCATGCGGTGCTGCAACGAGCCCACTGCATGCCACCATTCCCAGCGACACCATCGCCAGCAACACATCACGAGCGAGATACCGGTGACTGCGGGCCACGTTCGGCGGTGTGGCATGAGGCTGCGTTGAGGGCATACATCTCCTCCCACAGGGAAAGCTGCAGATTGGGCAGACCCGGGCCGGCGAATGCCTCAAGCCACGGACGGTCTGGCCGCAACGAGATTGAGCGTTGGGATGGGCTTACTGTCGAGTGCGGCCGTGTCTGGTCAGTAGAGGTCCTGTTTTTTCGGCAACTGGCCCCGTGGCCGTGCCATGCCGATCCACCGGCGATCAAGCTGCCGAAACAGCCTGCTGCTCGCCGGTGCGACTGCCGCCCCTTGAGCGGGCGGAATAGTGGCGGCGAACCTGCTTGAGAGCAAGATCATTTTGAGCCGATGATGAGAAGCCGAATGCCAAGGACGCCGCGATTTTCGTTTGCGGCGCGGGCCCGTACACTCACGGCTTCCGCGGGGATCATGAGCATCCCTGTCCAGCCTCCTCCCTCATCTGCACCGCATGCACGAGTCAGCCTCCCGCCGCATTCTTGTCACCTCCGCCTTGCCCTATGCCAATGGTCATATCCATCTGGGGCATCTCGTTGAGTACATCCAGACCGACATCTTCGTTCGGTTTCAGAAACTCCGCGGCCACCAGGCGATCTACATCTGCGCTGACGACACGCACGGCACCGCGATCATGCTGCGTGCCCAGGCCGAGGGCCGCAGCGAAACCGATCTGATTGCTGACATGCAACAGGCCCATCGGGCGGATTTCAGCGGCTTTCATGTCGCCTTTGACCACTACGGTTCCACCAATAGTCCGACCAACCAGCGGCTTTGTGGTGAGATCTGGCAGTCGTTGCGGGATGCCGGCCTTGTGGCCAGCCGCGACGTGCAGCAGCTGTTCGATCCGGTGGCCGGGGTGTTTCTCGCCGACCGTTTCGTGAAAGGGGGCTGCCCGCGGTGCGGGGCCGCCGACCAGTACGGCGATTCCTGTGAGGCATGTGGGGCGACCTACAGTCCGGCAGATCTTGTCGACCCCACGAGCACGCTCTCGGGAGGCGTGCCCGAAGTGCGATCGGCTGAGCATCTGTTTGTGGAACTGGAGAAGATGCACAGTTTCTTGGATGAGTGGACCCAGCGGTCCGGGTCACTCGCAGCCCCGATTGCCAACTACCTCGCGGGGCACTTCCTGGGAGAGCCACTTCGGGATTGGGATATCTCGCGGCCCGCCCCCTACTTCGGCTTTGAGATCCCAGACTTCCCCGGGCACTACTGGTATGTCTGGTTCGACGCCCCGATCGGCTACGTGGCCTCAACCGCTGAATGGGCTGCCGAGAACAACGAATCGTTTGAGCAGTGGTGGAAGCCCACCGACGACCACGACGCGATTGAGATTCACCACTTCATTGGCAAGGACATCACCTATTTCCACACGCTCTTCTGGCCAGCGATGCTCAAGGCTGCCGGACTCCGGCTTCCTAAGAGCGTCCGTGTGCACGGCTTTCTGACCGTCAACGGCCAGAAGATGTCGAAGAGCCGTGGCACCTTCATCCTCGCCAGCACCTGGCTTGAGCATGTCGACCCGGAGATGCTGCGGTATTTCTATGCCTCGAAGATCTCCGGAGGCATCGACGACATTGATCTCGATCTCGACGACTTCATCGCCAAGGCGAATGCCGACGTCGTTGGCAAGATCGTCAATCTCGCCAGCCGCACGATGCGGTGGCTCACGGAGAGCGGACTCTCTGCAGCCTACCCCGACGACGGTGGGCTGTTCGCCCGCGGCGCCGCGGACGGCGATGAGATCGCAGCAGCCTACGAGGCGGGCGACCTCGCCCGCGGCATGCGAGTGATTATGCAGGCTGCCGATCGAGCGAACGCCTTTGTCGATGAACGTCAGCCGTGGAAGCTTGCCAAGGCAGGCGATGAGGCTGCCGCAGAACTGCAAGATGTCGCCAGTATTGCCGTGAACCTCTTCCGGCAGCTCATGGTCTACCTAACGCCAGTGATGCCCGCTCTGGCTGAAGAGGCGGGCAGACTTGTCGGCGGCTCGATCGACTCGTGGGATGCAGCCAAGACACCACTCGTTGGCTGTCCCGTCAGCCCGTTCCGAGCACTCAAGGCCCGGGTCACCCCCGAACAAATCGCTGCTGTTCTCGCAGCATCACAACAGCCCACAGAAACCGATCCCGCCTCGACGAACGCGAAAGGAACATCGATGGACGACACCGCAGACACCACCCCAGTCAGTTCTTCACCAACGCTGACTGCAGAGCCCCTCGCCGAAGAGTGCACGATCGACGACTTTGCCAAGGTCGATCTCCGTGTTGCGAAAGTGCTCACGGCTGAAGAGGTTCCTGAGGCTCGGAAGCTCCTCAAACTCACGGTGAGCCTCGGCGGTGATGAAACCCGGACCATCTTTGCCGGCATCAAGGGATATCACGATCCAGCGACGCTGGTTGGACGGCATGTCGTCGTGGTCGCCAATCTCGCACCCCGAAAGATGAAGTTTGGTCTCAGTGAAGGCATGGTCGTCGCCGCCAGTGGCGAAGGGGCAGATGGGGTCTATCTGATCAGCCCTGAGGACGGTGCTCTTCCTGGCATGCGGCTGCGGTAAGCCGGTTTCCTAAGAGAACTCCAGTCTCAACGGGCCTGCAGGCCGCCGGCTGCGTAGAATAACAGGGTACGGTCGAGCCTCTTTGCAGGTGATTCCCAACGCCCTTGAGGGAGAAGTCACGATGGCCACGATTCTTTTTCCAACAGATTTCTCGCACGCCAGCGATGCTGCACTGCAGCATGCTGAAGCCATCGCCAGACAGCAGCAGGCCCGGCTCGTCATCCTGCATGTTGAAGAGCCACCCCTGGCGTACGGTGGTGGCGAGCTCTACTACGGCCTGCCTGAGCCGAGCTCGGAACGGATCATGAAGATGCTTGAGGATGTGCAGCCGAGTGATGGCTCGCTCGAGTTCTGCCACAAGCTCACCATGGGCGATCCCGCCTCGGAGATTGTCCGCATTGCCGAAGAGGAAAAGGCTGACATGATCGTGCTCGGTACGCATGGACGGACTGGCATGTCCAGGCTCTTGATGGGCAGCGTGGCAGAGGCAGTTGTCCGCCGGTCGCCCAGCCCGGTGCTCGTCTACCGAGAGACCGCCAAGCTTGTTCCAGAAGCCTGACTCTGACAGTTTCTGCTGAGATCTACGAGCCACTGTTTTCCATGCAGCAGACCAAAGACCTCCTCCGCGTGCGGCAGACCGTGCGGCAGACCCTGCGTCAGGTGTTTGATGAGCGAGGCTTCCTCGAAGTCGACACGCCCGTGTTGTCGATGGAGGTGCTGCCCGAAGCGCACATTGACCCGCTACGTGTCACAGTCGCCGGAGGCCACGAGCGATTTCTCCAAGCCAGTCCAGAAGCCCTGATGAAGCGACTTCTGGCTGCCGGTTCTGGTCCGATCTACCAGCTTGCGCATGTCTTTCGAGATGGCGAACGTGGTCACCGGCATGACATCGAGTTTCTCCTCTGGGAGTGGTATGCCCCCGGCACGGGCCTCGATGAGACCGCCGAGCTGATCGACGCCGTGATGCGGTCTACACTCGGCACGTCAGGACTCGAACGCATCAGCTGCAAGGAGGCCTTTCACCAACATGCTGGCGTCGACCTGGCCACGGCCCACGCCGATGCACTCGCCACCGCCGCAACGGATGCCGGCATCACGCTTCCGCAGGGCTGGCAGCTCGACCCTGTCGATGTTCAGTTCGACCGTCTCTTTGAACTGCTGCTCTCTGAGGCGGTGGCTCCGCAACTGGGGCACTGCCAGCCAACAATGCTCGAGGCGTGGCCTCCGTCGCAAGCTGCCTTTGCCCGTCTCGATCCCACAACTCCCTCTTCGGCTCGCCGCTTCGAGCTGTTTGTTCGTGGGGTGGAGCTGATCAACGGCTGGGAAGAAGAGACCTCCGCTCACGAGCTCCGGAGACGCATCGACGATACGAACACCGCTCGGAAACTCGATAACCGAGCAGCACTGCCGGTCCCAGAGCGGCTGATCGCTGCCCACGAGGCCGAGATGCCCGAGGGGACTGGAGCCGCTCTCGGTTTCGATCGACTTGTCATGCTCGCCGCCGAACAGGCGTCTATCGATCAGGTGCGGTGTTTTACGTCCGACAGTGCTTAATGGACGCAGTGCTTAATGGGCTTAGAGCAGTTCGTGGTCTGTCACGAGCCAGCGGTCAGTGTCACTGGTAAACGGGTCGCGGCGAACCGTGACGTCCAACAGCACCTCGCCTGTGCCCGACTGATCGCAGGGAATACCGAGCGTAACAATCCAGCTCTTCCCCTCCCTATCCTCCGCCCGCGCCTGTTCAACCCGCGGCTCCACCGCTCCACAGGAGGTGACCGCAGCGATGCTCGGCATCTTGGCGAACTTTTCCCGCACTTCTTTGCCGGCCTCACCATCAAGCGGCCCTGACGACTGCGGCATCAACGTCTCAGGGAGCGCGTCGTAGCGACACATCACCAGAGCATCCTCCCGACGCCCTTCTCCGACAGCCACCACAAACGCCTCTGCCACCGCAACCGCCCTGCCCTTGGCTCCGTTCAACGAAACCACCTGATAGACACTCGATTGCAGTGCAAAACCGACAGAGAGCGCAAGGCCCGCAACGGCCGCAAGACGCCCCGCTTTCGGTGCATCCTCTCGCCCAACATCTGCCAGGGCAGCAACCGAAAGTCCGACGCCAATCAGAGGCACCACGAGGAACAGCGGATTCGCCACCGCAGCAGCAGCAGCAACGCCGACAACAGCTGCCGCGACCGCCAGCCGGCTCACCGGGAGATAACCGCCCTCGTGGTCGTGTGTGTGATCTGTCATCGCATCTCTCTTCGTACCCATCAACTCTTGGCAGTCAGAACGAAAGCCATCAACCCTACTGAGCCGACTCCGCTCCCAAAGCCTTCGCATTGCCAGCCCGACGATCGCCATACCGCAGCACAAAATCTGCGTTCCGGTCAAAAACGGGAGCCTCGCCCTCTGCAGCCGTGGAAAAAGGCCCGTCAGGCCCGGTTCCTCCTCGCACCCAGGCAAGCCACTTTCGATCCGGTGCGAGGCCGAGAAACATTCGTGCGTCCGGCGTTGGCTGTACACCTTCGCGGGAGAGCGGCGTCATATGGAACGTCATCGCGGTGAAACAGACCACCACCCAGGCCGTTAACACTCCGAGCAGCACACCGCCCCCAAGATCGAGCAGCTTGGGAAAAGGCACGCGAGTCCGAGACATCAGCCAGGTGACAATGCGGAGCACGAGCAGGATCACAAGAAACAAGGCCCACGCAGCGGCAGCATCGAGGAACTGTCCAAATGGAGGCATGAGACCTCCTTGGTTTTCGCCTCCGTCAGCAACGTTGACGAAGCGGTCACCAAGCGTGGCGAGCGGCTCATACCAGGCAGTCGCCATCGTGGCCGCCACAAGGACATTGAGAAACCGCAGCATCCCACCCCAAAGCCGCTCACGAGCGACGAGCCCCGTGACAGCGAGAAACATCACCACCAACAAGATTGTGGGTATCACAGTGTCGCCTTCTTGCCTTCGTTAGCTCTTCTGAAGCACCCGCTGCCGCTCTTCGAGAGACGTCTCCCCGGCAAGCACCATGTCGAGTGCAGCCACACCCAGCGGCCGCATACCATCCTTCACCGCCGCCTGTGAAAGCAGTTTTCGGTCACCCTTGAGGATGGCCTTGGAGAAGTTCTCACCACCAGCGAGTTCAAAGATGCCTGTGCGACTGGCATATCCAAGACCTCGACAGAGTCGACAGCCGATCGGTGAGGCACGCCACAGCTGTGGCACTCGCTCCACCGGCACCCGCAGCTTCGCAGCCAGGTCTGGAGGCGTCGCAAAAGCCTCTCGGCATCGAGGACAGAGCCGCCGCAGCAGCCTGCCTGCAAGCACACCAACAACGGCGTGCGAGAGTGCCTCACGAGAAACGCCAAGCTTCAGCAGCTGCGCCACGGCATCAATCGCATCGGTTGCTGGCACGCTGACAATCACCAGCTGATCGCTCGCAGCCATCTCCACCAGCCGCTTGGCGAGTTCTGGATCGCTGAGATCCCGCGTCACAATGCCCTGCGGATACGAACGCATGGCCTGCGTGAGTGCATCGAGCGGTGAGATGCCCCCCGCCGCGTCCCAGGTGCACCGCTTCACATTCTGGATCTCGATCGGGGGATCGTGTGCATCTTCAAGAGAGGCAAAATCACGGACCATGCGGTCAGCGGCATTCACCACAACGTCAAAGGTTGTGGGAAGGCCATTGGAGGCCGCCGCTGCCAACACGATCAGACCCCGGTCGTAACTCAACAGGGTCTGCAGCTTCTCAGCGACCTTTTCGGAGACACCCAGCTCTGTGATCGTCGTCAGCGGCTTGATCGGCAGCTGCAGACTGACCACTGCACGCTCCAACGCATCGCTCGAGGCCACCTCCAAGCTGAGCGGGATCTTCTTACCATCCGACAGGGCAACACATTTACCTTGGCGACGTGACTTCTTGCCCGGCACATCGATGCGACAGACACGCTCCAGTGCAGCAACAGCACCAGCGGCTGCTTTCGGAGTTGGAGCGGGTACGTTCTCCCACTCTTCGTCCTTCTTGCTGGCGAAGACTCCCTGGGCCGCCGGCTTTCGCGGCGTCGACCAGACCCCATCAACGAGCTGTCGCACCGTTGCGGTGGCTGCGTTTCGCTCCACCATCAGCTTCATGGACCGAGCCGCAATAGCGATGGAGAGCAGGCCTGCTGCATCCTGGGCGGCCTGCGCCTCATCCTCACTGTTGGCCATCATCGGCGTGCCGTCGGCATCGGCCAGCTGCACCTCCGGCAGTGAGTCTTTCACTTCCTTCGGTGGACGCTTGATCTTGATGCCCATCGGACGCAGCGCATCGGCCGCACAATCGAGAATGTGTCCGGGCGTGAGCACTTTTTCATGATTCGGCGCTCGGCCGTTCCGCACAAAGACGTACGTAAAGGTCGGCACCGCCCAGGCCACCCCCATGATCGCGAGCCCTGCGATCGCCGAGGGAATCCACCAGGCAATCACCGCTGCCAGGAAAAATGGGAACGTCATCGCCATCGGCCAGACAGTGGCCGATAGATTCCAACGCCCCATGTCTTTGGCAACCCAGCTCGAGCAGCCTGCCCAGAGCGGAATCCAGAGCCACCAGAGCACTACCAGCAGGATCGAAAGCCCACCCCCTGGGCCACGCTCAAACCAGTTCTTTGAATCTGCAGGCCAGTCGGCTGCAAATACCTGTGAGGCGACCAGCATCCCACAGCACGCCAAGGCCAGTGCTTGAGGAGAGAGCCCACCGGGAACCGCTGTTAGCTTTGCTGCTCTGTTCACGTGCATCAACGAACTCCGATGCCCTTGAGCGCCATCTGCAGTGCCTCTTTGTTTGGGGCGATTGCAAGGGCATCTTTCCGATCGATCAGTTCCTGGTCGATGAGGCTCTTGAGGCTCATCGTGAAGTCTTGCATGCCTTCCTTCTCCGACTTCTTGATGTGGTCGGGAAGCGACTCATCCTGACCTTCCAGGACATACTTCCGCACCAGTGGGTCAAACAGCATCAGTTCAACCACCGGCACACGACTCACCCCTGGCTTGATCGACTTCAGCAGTTTCTGAGCCACGATGCCCTTCATGTTGAAGGCCAAGGCACTACGAATCGCACCACGTTCTTCCTCTGGAAACAGGTCGAGAATACGCGTGATCGTGGTCGCCGCACTGGAAGCGTGGATCGTTCCAAACACGAGATGCCCTGTCTCCGCCGCATGCACAGCGGTCATGAACGTTTCATGATCTCGCATCTCACCGACAAGGATGATGTCTGGGTCTTCTCGCACCGCATGTTTCATGCCGACCGAGAAGTCGATCACATCCTGCCCCACCTCACGCTGATTGATCAGGCACTTGTCTTCCGTGAAGACAAACTCGATCGGATCTTCGAGGGTCAGGATGTGCTTGCGGTAGTTCTGATTGATGTAGTTGAGAATCGAGGCGATCGTCGTACTCTTGCCCGACCCGGTCACACCTGCGAGCAGGATGAGGCCCTGATCAAAATGGCAGAGTTTCTCGATCGCCGGAGGAAGAAACAGCCCTTCAAAGTTCGGGATGCTGTTGTTGACGCGGCGGGAGACCATCCCAAGCGCTCCCTGCTGCCGCAGGATGTTGACTCGAAATCGCCACACCACGCCATCGACCTCGACGGTGTAGGCAAAGTCAGCACCGCCATCACGCTCGAGGATCTCCATGCGACGCTTGTCGAGCATCGGCATGATCAGCTGTTCCATCTTTTCTTCGCTGATCACATCCGCCTTGAGGGGCTGCAGTGAGCCCTTGACCCGAACGTAGGGAGGCTTGCCAGACTTCAGATGCAGGTCGCTACCCTCGAGCTTGACCAGGGCGGTAAACAGCCTGTCAATCTCAAGCTTTCGGCGTTTGCCTTCCGCGGGAACCGGAGCAGGAGCAGACGCCTGAGGAGGCGGAGTCGTGATCGTGGCCATGGTCACACCGAGCGGGACGAGGAATCGGACAGGGAGGCAGTTGACGGGGCCGACGACACATGCGTTCGATCTCGAGCATCCTCGACAGGACGAACCGGAATCCCCCGTTTGGCAAACAGCTGCTTTACCTCACGGATCGTACACTGCCCGAAGTGGAAGATGCCAGCGGCCAGCGCCGCATCCGCCATCCCCATGCCAGGGCCGCGATCGACGGCATCAGCAAGGTGTTCTGGGCAACCTGCACCGCCGCTGGCGACGACCGGAATCGACACGGCCTGACTGACTGCTGCAGTGATCTCAAGGTCGTAACCGTTGCGGGTGCCGTCACGATCCATGCAGGTCAACACAATCTCGCCCGCACCGAGCTGTTCCACCTGTCGGGCCCAGGCCACCGCCTCCAAGCCAGTCGGCACACGACCACCGTTGATGAAGACTTCCCAGACTTCGCGACCGTCGCGGACCACCCGCTTCGGGTCGATGTTCACCACCGTGGCACAGCTCCCAAGTCGATCTGCCACCGCAGTCACCAGCTCCGGCGTTTTCACAGCTGAGGAGTTGATGCTGACTTTCTCAGCACCAGCCTGCACAAGTTCAGCAGCATCAGCGAGCGTGCGAATGCCACCACCGACGGTGAACGGCATAAAAATCGTCTCTGCCACCTGACGCACCATGTCGAGCATGATCGACCGGCCTTCATGGCTGGCGGTGATGTCGAGAAAAACGAGCTCGTCAGCACCCTCCGCTTCATACCTGGCTGCAACGGCAACGGGATCGCCAGCATCGACGAGTTCGAGGAACTTCGTTCCTTTCACCACCCGTCCTTTTTCGACATCGAGGCATGGGATGATTCGCTTCGCGAGCATCAACAAGCCTCCTTTCCTGCCGTCTCGGCCGGACCGCCAACGAGGCCAACGTCAGGACTTGAGGCTGTGGCATAGAGCTTCTTGGGAATCCGTCCGGCAAGAAATGCCTGTCGGCCCGCCTCGCAGGCCGCTGCCATTGCACGAGCCATCCGCAGGGGATCCGCCGCATGGGCGATCGCTGTGTTGAGGAGCACGCCGTCGACACCGAGCTCCATCGCAGCTGCGACGTCACTGGCTGTTCCCACGCCAGCATCGACGATAACAGGATAGGTCGGATCCCCATCTTTCAGGTATTCCATGCAGATGCGGAGGTTGTTGGCATTGAGGATGCCCTGTCCTGAGCCGATCGGGCTGCCTGCGGGCATCACACTTGCCGCGCCCGCCTCCTTGAGCCGACGAGCGAGCACGGGATCATCGCTGGTGTAGACCAGCACCGCGAAACCGTCGTTGACAAGCTCCGCCGTGGCCTCGAGCGTGCCCACGGGATCAGGCAGCAGCGTCTTGGTGTCGCCGAGCACCTCCAGCTTGACCCACTCACTCCCAGGATTGCCAAGGTCTCGCAGCAGTTCACGCCCCAGCCGAGCAACCCGCACCGCCTCGTCTGCGGTAAAGCAGCCTGCCGTGTTGGGTAAGAGCGTGTAGCGATCGGTGTCGAGGTGGTCGAGGATGTTTTCGCCTGCCGCATTCACCAGCCGTTCCCGACGCACCGCGACGGTCACGCAGTCTGTCCCCGAGATCGCCAGGCACTCGGCCATCTCCGCGTAGCTACGGTATTTGCCTGTGCCTACGACCAACCGGCTCGCAAACTGTCGATTGGCCACGACCAGCGGTGGGTCGCGAGGATCTTCAGCAATGGGGCTCGGCGATCCAGTGGCAGCCGGCGAAGTCGTCGGAGAAGTGGTCATCGATACGACGGTTTTCAAAGGAGAGATCGGGTGGCGGCCGCGGGAGCTGCCTTAGTCAGCCCCGATCATACGACACCCAGCCAGCCGCCCGAAAAAACCGACGGAGAGGTGCCACGACACACACTCGACGGCTTTAGCCACCGCCGACGAGGGTCACGATCTCCAGCTGGTCGCCATCAGCAAGCATCCGCTCACCGAGCAGACGTCGCGGCACCACGGTTCGATTGATCTCCACCGCCAGAGGCCGGCCAGCGAGTCCCAGCCTCTCAAGCAGGTCCGTCACGGCTGAGGCTGCGGGCATCCGCAGCGACTCACCGTTGACGACCACAGACACTTCGGCCGCCCCGTCTCCGGAGGCAGCTGAATCGGGCGAAGGGCACATGCGGGGCTCCGACTGCAGAGAGGGTTAGGGTGTCGCGCCCCGCGGATTGGCCGTATCCAGCAAGACGAGTTCACTCGCGAAGCCCTTTTGAGCCTGCTGTGGACTCCACGGAATCCCGTAGGCGGCCGTCCGTCCTGTCGATGAGTCGGTGACATAGAGCACCGACTGTCCCAGTGGCCCAGTCTGGCTCCGGCGAAGATTGCTCATCCCAGAGACCAGCAGAAAACGAGGATTCTTCGCAGCGCCCGGCTCAAAGCCAAGATCACCCAGCACATTGCAGCGATAGGCGCCGGTAAAGGTGCCTGTCGATTGGTTGAGCACCCCCCCTGAGAGGTCGCCCGTCTGGAAGTCGAGGACGAAGAAGCCCTCGGTGCCTGCATCGATCGGAGCGGTGCAGACCGCAAACGCCTCATCCGAGTTGGCCGAAACCGCATGGGCCACCGGCAGCCCCTGCCAGCGTGCGGACGGCTCGGCAAACCAGCGTCCTCCCACCAAAACCCCAACCACGGCGACCGCAGCCACTAGGCCTGTCGTTTGAACTGAGGCGATGTATCTCGTGTGCATCATGCTTTCCTTCTCACGTACCGTCGGCAGAGGCCTCTCGCCTTACACACCCGACCGCAGGGATCTTACTCGTTCTTGGGCTCTTCTTTCTTCTGCTCGTCCGGCTTCTGCTCTTCCGGCTGGGCCGCTTTCTCAGCCTCAGGTTCCGCCGGCTTTGGATCGGCTGGAGGAGCTGGCTCCTGCATCACCAACGACAACCGGAGACGACCGATCGCATGATCGCTGCCGGCATACTGCTGATCGAGCGTGAAGGTGAGGGGAGCCTCTGCTGGCACAGCCAGATTATCTGGCAGCACGAAGGTGGCCGTATGGCTCTGGCCTGTCTGGCCCGCGACTGCCCAGCCTGTCTCCACAGCTGCATCAATGGCGTTGGCAATGCCGTAATCCTGCTGCTCATAGTCCGCCGATGCTGACGCAAAGCTGACGACTGTCGGCGTTTCGCCAGAACCGGGAGCCCCGTAGGCCAGCCCAAACGTGCTCAGCACAAAGTTGCCATTCGCGGCCCGTCCTGGCCCCTTCGACGGCAGACTGTCATCCGCCAACACCTCGAGCTTGACCGCTTTGAGCGTGCCAGAGGCGGGAGTCGTTGCCTTGATGGTGTAGGTATCTTTGGCAAGCTTGCCCTCGACAGCCACGACACCATCTTCAGCGATCGCAGCAGTCGCCCCCGCCATACTGAGGAACTCAGCCGGCGTGAGTACGACAACCTTCTCCACTGGCTTTGGTGGCTCAGGCGGTGCCGGCGGAGTGATCAGTTGGGGCTCCGGAGGAGTCAGCAGCCGCCCCCCTTCGTGACTGCCAACAAACAGGACACCCCCGTCGGGTGAGAACGCGACACACCACACACTCGACGCAGCCGCCTCAGGACCAACCTGCTCGCCTGCCGCCGCGACGTCCCAGAGTTTCACACTCCCATCCAGACAGCCGCTGGCCAGTCGGCTGCCGTCTGGCGAAAAGGCGAGGCTGGTGACCCAGTCTTTGTGACCGGTGAGTTCGGCCTTGGAAGTCATCTCAGCCACATTCCAGATCCGGAGCGTGCGATCGGCACCGGCCGACGCGAGCATGCCGCCGTCTGGTGAGAAGGCAACAGACCAGACCACGTCGGCATGTCCTTCCAGTTTGCCCTTCTCTTCACCACTCGCGGCGTCCCAGAGTTTGACAAGTTTGTCGCCCCCACCGGTCGCCAGCATGCTGCCGTCGGGCGAAAAGGCGATGCTGGTCACCGAACCTGCATGGGCTTCAATCGTGCGAACCTCGCTGCCATCGGCTGTTGACCAGACGACGACCGTGCCGTCTTCGCCAGCTGTTGCCAGCACGGTGCCATCGGGTGAGAAGGCGAGTGACCGCACCCAGCCGTTGTGTTTCTTCAGGTCGGCTTTGCTCGTGTTGTTGGTGAGGTCCCAGAGTTTGACGAGCCCGTCGTAGCCGGCCGTGGCGGCCTTGCTTCCGTCTGCCGAGATCCGTGCTGCCCAGACCGCCGTCTCGTGGCCGCCTAGATCAGCAAGCCGGCTGCCATCGGCCGGATTCCAGAGCACCACATCACCAGGACGGTAGAGCAGACTCTCTCCGCCCGCAGTCAGGAGTGAGCCACCATCCGGAGCAAAATCGGCGGAGATCACCCAACGTTTCGACTCGGCCAAGCCCGTGCCTTCTTCCGCGAACACCGCGTGGCTCACCGCGATCAGCAGCAAAGCCAGGCCCAATGAATGGCAACGCAGCGAAAGGCAGCATTCCCTCCAGTCGAAAGAACGGTGTCGACCAGAAACATGCCGCTGGTGAATATCCATGTGGCCCATCGCAACTCCTCCTCAGTCCCCCGGCAAACCTCCGCCGGCTGGCAGAGTATAGTTCGGGGGTTTCGGGGCATTCCAACCTCCTTCCAGTTCCGTCCTTCACACGGAGATTCTCCATGGCCCGCGTCGCCAGCCCTCGTTCGTCTGCTCGCACTCGATCCAAGGCCTCGCCTGTCGTCACGCTCGTGGCCAGTGGTGACCTGCGGGAAGAGGCCAATCGTGTCTGCTGGCCTGCACAACAGCAGCTCGAAGCCGAGGTGACCTCCGCGATTGCTGACCTCGGAGGCAGTGTTCAACGGGCGCATCGCGTCAGTCGTCAGCGGGGGCACGGCTTCATCGGCTCGGCCAAGGAGGGGATCGAGGTCTTTGCAGGGATCGACCCTGAGAGCCCATTGATCGTCGCAGAGGCTGTCTGGCAGTACTCCAATCATGTGCTACCCGGGCTTTCTACCCACCGCGGCCCAATCCTCACGCTTGCCAACTGGTCAGGACAGTGGCCCGGTCTCGTTGGCATGCTCAACCTCAATGGCTCACTGACCAAGGCAGGCGTGTCGTACTCCACGCTCTGGGCAGACGACTTCGAGCAGCCCAGCGCTCGCAGGCATCTTGAAGCCTGGCTCAAGACAGGCCGGGTGCATCACGACACCAGCCACGTGGTTCCCCATGAGCAGGTGAAGACACCTCAGAAGCTCAGCCGGCTTGCCAGCGATCTCGCGGAAGGACTTCGTCGCCGCAAGGCATTGATGGGCGTCTTCGACGAAGGCTGCATGGGCATGTTCAACGCGATCATTCCCGATCACCTGCTCCATCCAACCGGCGTCTTCAAGGAACGCCTCAGCCAGTCTGCGCTCTACTACGAAACGACCCAGGTCTCTGAAGCTGAGGCACGAGACGTTCTCGCCTGGCTTGAAAAGGCTGGGATGACCTTTCACTACGGCAAGGATGAGGCAACCTGCCTAACCAAGCAGCAGGTGCTGATGCAGTGCCGGATGTATATCGCCACGGTTCGGCTGGCGGACCGCTTCGGCTGTGACCTCGTCGGCATCCAGTATCAGCAGGGCCTGAAAGATCTTCTGCCGGCGAGCGACCTTGTGGAAGGCATGCTGAACAACTCCAAGCGGCCACCCGTGACGGAAGCGGGTTCCAAACGCGTTCTCTTCCGTGGCAAGCCGCTGCTCCACTTCAATGAGGTCGACGAGTGTGCCGGTCTCGACGGCCTGCTCACCGCCCGCGTCCACGAAGCCCTCGGTGAGCCGGTGGAGAACACGCTCCATGACATCCGCTGGGGAGACTGGGATCAGTCAGGCACCACCGACGCCTGGGTCTGGGTCCTCGAAATCTCTGGGGCTGCCCCACCCGAACACTTCGTCGGTGGCTGGAAGGGTGCCCATGGATACCGTCAGCCACCGATGTATTTTCGGCTTGGTGGCAGCACCCTGGCCGGTGTTAGCAAGCCTGGCGAGATTATCTGGAGCCGGATCTGGGTGGGCCCGGATGCCGCAGGCGTCTCCAAACTGCATATGGATATCGGCCGTGGACAGGCGATTCATCTCCCGGAAACAGAAACGCAGCGACGTCTCGATGCCACCACGCCACAGTGGCCGATCATGCACGCGGTTACCTACGGAGTGTCTCGCGACCAGATGATGGCTCGCCACAAAGCCAATCACATTCAGGTGGCGTACGCCAAAGACGCTGCGGCAGCAGATCGCTGCGCTCTGGCGAAGGCGGCGGTTGCCCGTGAGCTTGGCATTGAGGTTGCCTTCTGTGGCGACCGCTCAGCACGCGGCACGTCGGCGGCACAGTGGTCAACGTAGGGCACGCCGCAGAAGACAGGTAGCTGCGAACAGGCGGCTTAGCCCGCTCGGCTGACAACATGCACTTCTGCAACCCGCGAACTGCTGCTGGCGAGCATGCTGCGACGATCGATTGGCGGCGGCTGCGTCTGTGGGGCTGGAGTCGTGCTTGCGGCAGCCGTTCGTGCTACCAGTCGTCCTCGACTGATGCTGCCCGCTGTCAGTGCCTGGCCGCTGATCATGGCTGCGTAGAGATTCTCGGTGACCCGAGCCGTCTCTTCCCACGAGTAGGAGTCGATGTAGCGACCAGCTGCTGCCACAAGCCCGGCTGAGTGCACTGGATCGTTGGCAAGCTTCTGAGCCGCCCAGACAATTTCGTCTTCCATCTTGGGAGTTGTCAGCAGCATGCATGGCTGCTCACGGCAGATGTTCTGAAACGCCGGCACCTTGCTTCCAATCGTTGGCTTCCCGGATGCCAGGGCCCAGGTGATCGCACCAGATGCTGAAAGATTCGGATCGACATAGGGAGCGAGGCAGATATCGGTGGCGGCGTAATAGACATCTGTTGCCTCGACTGCGAGCCAGCCGGTAATCGTCACACGGTCTTCAACACCGAGCTGTCGCACCAGCTTGAGCAGTCTGTCGAGAAACTCATCATCGGCCTCGGGGTGGGCCCCACCACAGATCGCCAGGTGATAGTTGTCAGGCAGTTTGGCGAGAGCCTTCACAGCCACATCGTGGCCTTTGTAGCGGCCGATGAAGCCAAACATCGTCAGCAGTACCGTCTCAGGCGACAGCCCGAGCTGCTCCTTCGCGCCGGCCGGATTCTGCCAGGGGTCACGCTGAGGAAGGCAGCCATGCTCAACCACATGCACCGCACCTGCTGGCATCCCCTGTTTGATCAGGGCCCGCCTCGTCGTCGGCGTGTGCACCACCGCCTTGGCAGCGAGCGGCGCCGTGCCAAAGCAACGGCTGACATGGTGCTTCCAGGTCAGTCGACGATTGATGTTGCGAATCAGGTTTTGCGGTGAGAACGACTTCTTTCCATCGGCATTCACACTGGCCCCGAGCGGCTCGGTGTGAAAGGTTGTCACGACCGGTGTGCCCGCGGTCCGCAGCTGGGTCAGCAGGTTTCCGTAGTTCCGCGCAGCAGCCTTGTAACTGATCGCATGCCCGAAGAATCCGTGCTCGTGCTGGATATGGACAACGTCGTAGCGACGAGCCTGCTCCGTGATATCTGCCTGCAGGTCGGCGATGTCGCCCGTGGTATAGGTTCGCCAGAGGTGAGGCTCGAGCGGATACACATCGTTTCGGATGCCGAGCGAGTCGAGGGATCGCACAAGATTGCCACAGTACGTGGCGATCCCGCAGGGGCGATTCCAGGTTGAGAGGTGCAGTACTCGCATCACGCACGGTCCCTTCGGTTTCCGTCACAGATGTCATCGCATTCGGCTGGAGCTTCAAAAGCCACAACCGGAAAAGGCACAGACCGGTCAGGTCGGGGGGGACTGTAGAAAGGAAATGGCCCCGTCACAACCTCAAATCGAGCCGTCGCAGCTCGCTCAACTCCGCCTGGCGTTTCCCGGTCGCCTTGGTTGGCCTAGGCCGGCAGACCGCAATTGGTGATCGTGTCGCATGGCACGCCCTGCATACCGAACGACTCGAGCACGACGGGGGAAATCAGCATGACCACTTCAGCCAGCGGCAACCGTCCGACGCTGATCCTCTCAGGCTTCTTTGGTCGGGGAAACTGCGGCGATGAGGCGTTGCTGCAGGCCCAGTTTGAGCGATTTTCTCCCGACTATGACATTGTCGTCAGCGTCGATGAACGCGGGGCATACGACGGTTTCTGGAACTGGTATCCCTACGACAAGTGCCGAATTGTGCATCAGGGCAATCTGGGCGTTGTGACAGAAGAGCAGGTGGTGGGGCTGCATGTCGGGGGAGGCGGTCTGCCCCACGGGTTCAATGCGGCCCAGGTGGTGCGGGCGCGAAGTTACGACAAGCCTGCCTTTCTGACAGGCGTCGATGCGGCCGTGCCGGTGTCGTCCAACGCCGCCGCTGCCGTTGCCCACTACCTCACCCTTTTCGACTTCATCTCCGTGCGGTCGACAGGCTCCTTTGCCACTATGAAGACGCTTGCTTCAGACTGCCATCTGGGCGCCGACTGGGCCCTTGCCCTGCCGACCGACGGCCCGCTCCCGGTGCCCACAACTGGCGGTGTGGTGCTGACGGTCCGCGAGTTTCCACCTGAGTTCATTTCTCAGGTGTATCTGGACTCCATGCAGCGTCTCGTAGACGCCCTAGGCGAGCGGTTTGGGCGGCTTGTGTTGCTGCCATTTTGCCCGGAAGACGAGCGGTTTCTCGAACACCTGCCAGCGCTTGAGTCGCTGCCACGCGAGATTCACTGGTGGAATCCTCGTCGCGTGCAACGAGAAATCGCGGCATCTGCGGCGGTGGTCAGCATCGGACGACTTCATCCGCTGATTTTTGCGGCGAATGTGCAGGTTCCCGCCTTGTTTTCCGAGCCGCTGGCAGGTGATCCGCGGTGGCCGCAATGCACCAAAGCCCAGCAGCTCTGCGAAGAACACGGTTTGGCGTATTTTCCAGCGATTGATCAGCTCACCGCTGCGCTCCGCGGTGGCATACAGCTGGAAAATGCTCACTTCTGCCAGGATTACCGTGCCCGTTGGGATCAACAGGTGCAGCTGCTGTCGCAGCAGCTCGCAGCGTCAGCAGCGCGGCATTGCGGCTGACCAGGAGGACCGACACGATAAAAAAAGTGCGAAAAAGCAGAAAAAAAG
>JADHNY010000067.1 GCA_016779265.1 Pirellulales bacterium
GCCGCGAACCGCTTGGCGTCGACCGTGTCGTGGGCATCTTCGGAGAGAATCTCACCGAAGTAGACTGGGATGTCTGCAAGTCTGGGCTCTCGGATCCGGTTCCAGTCGGTGTCGGCCACCAGCACTGGCACGCCATGCTCTTTGAGAACTTTGGCGAGTGCTGTGGTGACTCCTGAACTGCCCACGAAGAGCACGCCTGGCTTGGCGGCTGTGGTCAGCTCGAGGGTGCGGGCCAGGGGGACCAGGGTGAAGCCGTGGGCAAACACCGTGGCGACCACCACTGCAAACACAATCGGCACGATCTCTGCCCCATCGATCACGCCGTTGTCGGTGAGGGCGACGGCAAACAGGCCGCTGACCGCGACGGCGACCACACCGCGAGGCGCAATCCAGCCCACAAATAGCTGCTCAGCGGGGCTGACGCCCGTGCCGGTGGTTGCCAGGAAGACTGCGAGTGGACGGATCAGAAACATCACCAACAACACGAAGGCAGCCGCTCGCAGGTCGAGAGACCGGATCGCATCGGTATCGAGCGCGGCGGTGAGCAAAAGAAAGAGGCCAGACACGAGCAGGATGGTGATCGTCTCTTTAAACCGACGGAGCTCGGCCAGACTGGCGATCCGCGAGTTGGCCAGCCGAATCCCCATGACTGTGACGGTCAGGAGTCCTGCTTCTTCCAGGATCAGGTTGGTCAGTGCGTGAACTGTCAGCACGGCTGCCAGCAGCAGTGGCGCCTTGAGGTATTCGGGCACATAACCACGGATGAAGGCCCAGACGATGCCGCTGCCGGCCGCGTAACCTCCCCCGACGGCCACAATGCCCGCCAGCACGAGTGAGACCACCAGGCTGATCGGGTCGTGCGACCCGTGCATCACGAGAAAACTCTCGAATGCGACGACGGCAAACAGGGCCCCGACGGCGTCGTTGACGATCGCCTCCCAACGCAGCAGCGAGGCCGGCCGTGAGGCGAGCTGCGTCTGTCGTAACAGCGGCATGACGACGGTCGGCCCAGTGACGACCAGGATCGCCCCGAGCACGAGCGAACTTGGCCAGGTCAGCCCGGCGACGAACCGGGCGGCCAGTGTAGTCATCAGCCACACCAAAGGACCGCCGATCACAATCAGCCGACGAACTGCCTTCGAGGTTTCACGGATGCCTGCGAGATTGAGTGTCAGGCCACCCTCAAACAGGATCACGGCCACGGCCATGGAGACGACCGGGCGATAGATCTCCCCAAAGTCTTCCGCGGGATTGATGTAGCCCGTCACTGGTCCGAGCATGAAGCCCGTCAACAGCAAAACGACGATCGCAGGAAGACGCAGCCGCCAGGCCAGCCACTGCGCGAAGATCCCGCCCGACGCGATGATGGCGAGTTTGAAGGGAATCTGGTCCATAGCTCAAAACGCTGCCAGGAAGGTGGGCTGCTTCCAGCATGGCGCTGGGGGCAAAAAGCCGCGGTTATCCTACGCCGCCTCTCGGCAGACGCGAGGCCGGCAGGGAATCAGGCCCAGGCCATTATCGGCGTCTGCTCGGCTCGGGCTTTTGCCGAGCATGTCTCGGTTCTCACGATCTGTGGCGGCTGTCTGCGTGCTCTGGAGCGGGATTGCCGGCACGCCAAACCTGATGCTGAGAGGAACCTTCGCGTTATGCTGAAGAGCACGGTGAGTTTCCCTGCTGAGAAATCCATGACGAATGCATCTGCTGGTGACGTGGGGCGAATGGCGGCCCTGGAACGGCTGTTGGAGGTGGCCCGGAGGCTCGGGGCGACGGTCGATCTGGACGCCATGCTTTCGGCGATCGTCGACGCGGCAACAGAGCTTTTGGACTGTGAGCGAGCCACTGTTTTTCTCTACGACGCATCGTCTGAGGAACTCTGCAGCCGGATCGCCACAGGCATTGAGGAGTCGGCGATCTCGGAAATCCGTTTTCCGGCTAGCCGAGGGATCGCCGGTGAGGTGGCGCGCACGGGCCAGCTCGTCAATCTTCCCGATGTCTACGCAGACTCTCGCTTTAACCCTGACTTCGATAAGTCGAGCGGGTTTCGCACCCGCAGCATGCTCGCGGTGCGGCTGACGGATCACGACGAGGCAACCGTTGGTGTTCTGCAGCTGCTCAACAAACGCTCGGGACCATTCACCTCGCCGGATGAAGAGATCGCAGGCTTTCTCGGTAGCCAGGCCGGGGTGGCGATCCAACGACAGCAGCTTCTCGACCACTATGCCAAGAAGCAGAAAATCGAACGCGACCTCAGTATCGCTTGTTCGATCCAGAAGGGCCTGCTGCCAGAGGAAAATCCGATGTTTGCCGGTTTCGACATTGCAGGTTGGAACCAGCCAGCCGATGAGACCGGTGGTGATTTCTACGACTTCCTACCGCTCGACGATGGCTCTTTGGCGGTGCTGATTGCGGATGCGACGGGCCACGGCATCGGACCGGCGCTGATCATGACCGAGGCCCGCGCACTCTGCCGCGCCGCGCTGTTGGGGGGGGTCGGCCTGGAGCGAGCGGTGGCGGATGTGCAGCGACTGCTCGCCCTCGATATGCCACCAGGACGGTTTGTGACCGCCTTCTGTGGAATCTTTTCAGGGGCTGGAGAACTCGAGTTTCTCAGTGCGGCCCAAGGCCCCGTGTTGCTCTATGACGCTTCGGCAGACCGTTTTGAGGAACTGCCCACCCATGGGCTTCCCTTAGGGTTTATGCCCGAGATCGAGTATGACCCATCTGAGAAACGGGTGCTTGAGGAAGGCGATGTCCTGGTGCTGCTGACGGACGGTTTTTATGAGTGTCAGCAGCCTGACGGAGAAACATTTGGCGAGCGACGTGTGGAGGCAGTCATTCGCCGGTTGTGTCAGCAGCCCGCCGAAGCCATCGTCAGTGGGCTCGCCGAAGAGGTGAAGGCCTTTGCGCAGGGGCATCCCCAGCTGGACGACCTGACCGCCGTGATCTGTAAGCGCGTCGTCTCAGCGTAGATCTATGGCTGTCCATCTAAGGCTGCGACGGTTCAGCGACACGCCGTGTTTCGGTGGCAGCTGCTGGCTTGAGGTGTGTGTCCATCCAGCCGTACATCAGCTCGCGTGATTCATGGGCCACGGAGTGTCCCCGGCCGTGCACATAGAATGCGAAGTTTGCTGATGCCTCCTCGAGGTCATAGGCCTTCATCACTTCCGTCAGCATCAGCACGCGTTGTCGCTGCGTTCCAGCGTTGCCATCGTTGAGCCCGCTGAGGTCAAGAAATGGTCGCGGTGCTATCAGCGCGATGATTTCGTGAAAGTCAATCGGAGGGAGCTCATGACGAAGGAAGCCCTCACGGAGTGGCTTGAAGTAGATGTACCAGCGATCCCGCGACCAGTCGGCGAACCTGGGGTTATGCCGAAAAAACGAGGCCCCGCAGTTGCAGGCAGCAGCGGCGACTCGGTCGTCGTAGGCCGCGAGAAAGATGCTGCCATGCCCTCCGAGTGAATGCCCTAGAACGCCAATATGGTTCGGATCAACTTCGGGGAGCGTCTGGAGCACATCAATCGCGATCGAATGCTCGTAGGTGAACTTTCCAACGGCCGTCCATTCAGGATGTTTCTCATAGAAACGTTGCGTTTCGTAGGGACCCTCGGGCGGCGTGCGGTGGCCCGAGACAAAGTGTTCCGGGGCAATGACGACGTACCTCCGGCGGCAGAGATGGTCGAGATATGCCTTGTCTGGATTGTCGATAAGACCGGCTGCCCGCTTGCTTCCCTCGGCGTAGGTGCCGTGCAGGGCGACGACGGCAGGCGTGTTCGGTGGGCAGTCAAGCGGAATGCCGAGATACGCATGGCACCGCTCGTCAGCCTCCACGGCATAACTGATCAGCTTTCGTCGGTAGATTCCATCGACGAGAACGTCCTCATGAACCTGGATGTCGAGTGGTGGCCGGGCAGGTTTTTGGTCATCTCGTAACAGGCTGAGGAAACGTCTGCGGAGGTCTTGTTTATGTGTCTGCCAGGCTTCCGGAGACGTGATATTTCTGGTGAGATCTGACCAGGTCGAGGCGACCGGCGGCACTTCAAAAAGCACAGAATCCGCCCGCGGAGGATCGCGTTCTTCCGCGGATGCGAGCGGCACGCCGGCGGCATGCACAGCTGCGATGCAGATGAAGAACAGTGACTGAAGCCACTGTCTCGATCCGTGTTGCTGTGTCGGTCCGTATAAAAAATGGGTTCTGTGTGATTTGTAAAGTGACATCGAGTCTGTTTTCTCTTGAAAGTAATGCAGCGGCTGTTGAAGAGTTGCACAGTGAGTGTTAGTATTCGCGGATCGGACGGCGACGCATCATTCAGGAATACCTGAAGAATGAGGTAGCGTCGTGCTCGCGTCAGCGAAATTCAGCAATGCTCGCATGAGTTGAATCAGCTGTGCAAATGTTCGATCAAAAAACAGTCCCCGTTGACGGGGGCAACACCGTGACCCTCGAGAAAGCAAAGAAAAGTATGGCGACTTCCGCAAATAAGGCGGCTTCCAAGAAGGCAGCCCCCAAGGCTGGTGCTGCGGCAAACAAGAGTGAAGAGGTTCGCAAGCTGGCCGCTGAGATGAAAGCAAAGGGTGAGCAGCCCCGTCCTTCTGTGATCGTGGCTGAGCTTGCCAAGCGTGGTGTCAAGGTGGCGCCTGCTCAGGTCAGCATTGTGCTGAAGAAGATGGGCTTCCGTCCGCTCCGCAAGCGGAAGGGTGCAAAGCGGGCCGCGGCTGCACGGTCAGCAGCACCACGAGCTGGAAAGCCTGCGGCGTCCGCTGCCGTGTCGATTGATGACCTGATCGCTGCGAAGAAGGTGGCATCATCACTCGGTGGTACGGACAAGGCGATCGCTGCCCTGCAGGCGCTGAAGCGAATTGCAGACTAAGGTCGATTGGTTCGATCGCGATGAAATAAACAAGGCCGCCGCAGTCCGAGTGACTGCGGCGGTTTTTTTACGTCGTTGAAGTGAGGTTTATCTCGCGTTCTTCGGAATGAACTGCACGGCATCAGCCACCACGTAGCCGTTGGTATCCTCTGTCGACAGCGTGACCTTGATGTCTTCATCAGCCGGGCAGGCAAAGACACCGAGGCTGATCTGCCCCTCGGCTCCTGGCCCGGTGCGTTGATCGATTGATCGTTTTTCAACGCCGGACGGGAGGTGGACCGTGACTGGCACATTCGTGGCGCGGTTGCCGCTGGCTGTGGCAAAGAGCCGGATTTCATAACTGCCTGCTTCAGGCACGCGGGCCACGAATGTTATCGTTTTGCTGCCTTTGCCGGTGTTGTCATCGTGGAGATAGTCATAGCCCACGTAGCCTTTGATGGAGGTGCTTGAGTTCCAGTCACCCGTCAGGGTCGCTGCCGTATTATCGACAACGATGCCCGCGAGACTCTCTGGGGCTCGTCCGCTTCCGGCCCAAGCGAGTGCTTGGCCATCGGCGATCAGCCGATCGTGTAGCTGCTCATATGGCAGGTCTTGGATTGCGATGTTGGCCTCGAGCGCGAGCATGGCGGCTGTCGCGGCGGACTGTCCGAGCACCATAAACACGGGCTCCATACGGATCGAGCCGTAGGCGATGTGGGAGGCGGAGAGGCAGACGGGGACCAGCAGGTTGTCGCACTCCGATTGCGTTGGACAGATGCTGCGGTAGCTAATGGGGTAGGGCTTTACGCCCACCTGCACGTCTCCTTCATTCCGAACCACACCGTCGCTGGTGACATACCGCTGGCAGTTGTGTGAGTCCATGTTGTAGGCCGCAAGGCCCACCGGGTCGGCAGCTTTTCGCTGCCACTGGCAGTCTTCTTGGGTCATCACATAGTCGGAAATCATCCGCCGGCCTTCACGGACATACATCTGGTGCGGCCAGTTGTCCGTTTCAATAAACTCGTCTTTGGCGAGGCCGAGTCGCTGGAAATGATCCCGTACCTTTTCTGGGACGCGGGGGTGATTGGCGAGGCTCCACATCAGGCTCTGCTGATACCGCTTGTGGTCGGCAAAGATGCGGTCGCGGTCGGCGTAGCTACCCTCGACATAGCCTTCGTTGCCGCCGATGTAGTCGGTGCTGATCGCAAAGTTGTTGTTGGTGTCTGTCTTGCGGTTTGGCATCCAGACCGGATTCCAGGGAATGCGGTGGTCGCCTGCCTCGAAGTTGCGAAACAGCAGCTCAAACTCTGATTCGTCGTAGGTTGCCGGCTTGGGCCACGCGCGGCGGTTGCTGGCCACGTCTGTGGTGCACATGCGGAAGTTGTACGCCTGCACCCGATCGTCACCGTCGCCGTCACGTCCTGGCGGATCGGCAGAGATCAAAGGAAGCAGGCCGCTGCTGGGGTCACCTGGCACAACATAAGGATCGACGTCGTGGGTGAACTGATGCTTGAGGGCACGGGCGACCCGGATCCCGTTGAGCGTTTCGTCGTACACACGCTCAGCCTCCCTGCCGACATGGTAGGACACGCCTGCAGCGGCCAGGAGATCGCCTTCGTAGGTCGCATCGATAAAGAATCTGCCTGTGAAACGACGGCCGCTTTCACAGGTCACTGAGGTGATGCGAGGGCCGGTTTTGGTCACGCCGCCAGCCTCACGAACAAGCCGCTCATTCATCACCAGCTCCACGCCGGTCTCGTTGAGCCAGTCGAGGTAGATCTGTTCGGCGACATGTGGCTCGAACGTCCACATCTCGGCATCGCCGCTATCACCAGAGCCTCGGCCGCTCTTGTAGCTGGCACGCGGTTGATGGATCCAGGCGTCGTCGTTGTCGTAGTGCTCCGCGATCTTCCGGTAGAACTCCCGCGAGAGGCCACCGATCGCTGCCTTGTTGCCAATATCCGTTGCGCCCAGACCCCCGGCAGTCAGCCCACCGACGTGGCTGCCCGGTTCCACCAAAACGACCGTCTTCCCCATGGCTCGCGCCTGAATAGCAGCGACGATACCGCCTGATGTGCCCCCGTAGACAACAAGGTCGTATTGGGTGTCAGCAGCAGCGGCCTGGGCGAATCGAGGAGTTCCCGTTGGAGTGGTCAGGATGGCGAAGGCCAGACAGACCGAGATCGCCGTGATCAACCGGGGCATAACAAGCACCTCAAAGGAAAGACTGAAGCTACTTACGAAAGCATGTCGTGAAGCACGCGGGCCGGTTCGACGCCCGTGAGCCGCTGGTCGAGCCCTTGCGAGCGAATCGAGAGCCGCTCATGGTCGAGGCCGAGCTGATGCAGCAGTGTGGCGTGCACATCGCGAACGTGGGTGCCGTTGGCGATGGGACCGAAGCCGAACTCGTCGGTCTCGCCGTAGGTGAAACCAGGTCGAAAGCCACCCCCGGCAAACCACATCGTGAAGGCATCAATGTGGTGATTGCGGCCGGTGCTTTCGCGGGTCTCGCCCATCGGTGTGCGGCCAAACTCACCTCCCCAGATCACGATCGTGTCATCGAGGAGCCCACGCCGCTCAAGGTCGAGAATCAGGCCAGCCGACGCTCGATCGATTTCGCCAGCGATCTGCGGCAGGTGGGTTTCCAGGTTTTCGGTCGGGCCGCCGTGGTGGTCCCAGTTGGTGTGGTAGAGCTGCACAAACCGCACGCCACGTTCCACTAGCCGGCGAGCCAGCAGGCAGTTGCGGGCGTAGGTCGACTCGCCCGGCTCCTTGATGCCGTAGAGGTCGAGGGTTTCCGCTGTCTCACCTCCGATGTCGGTGAGTTCAGGAGCGCTTGACTGCATCCGGAATGCCATCTCGTAGCCAGCGATGCGAGTGGCAATTTCGGCATCGCCGGTGGCTGCGAGTCGCTGCTCGTTGAGCCGCCGCACGGCGTCAACGACCCGCCGCTGGCTGACCTGGTCAATGCCCTCGGCGGTGGAGAGGTTCAGGATGGGGTCTCCCGTGTTGCGAAAGGGAACGCCCTGATAGGAGCTCGGCAGTCCACCGCTTCCCCACAGCACTGCGCCACCTCGCGGTCCTCGTGGACCGCTTTGCAACACCACAAAACCGGGAAGATCTCGCGACTCACTGCCGAGCCCATAGGTGACCCACGAGCCCATGCAGGGGCGGCCAAACTGCCCGGTGCCGGTGTTCATAAACAGTTTGGCCGGAGCATGGTTGAAAAGATCCGCCGAGCAGGTCTTCAGAAACGTCAGTCGGTCAACGATGCCGGCGGTGTGGGGAAGCAGATCACTGACCCAGGCTCCACACTCGCCATACTGGGCGAAGCTGCGTTTTGTGGCCAGCAGATTGAAGCCGTTGCTGGAATCCATGAATGCAAAGCGTTTCCCTTCGGTGAAACTCTCTGGAATCCGCTGGCCACTCAAGGCGTTGAGCTGTGGCTTGTGTTCAAACAGATCGAGCTGCGAAGGGCCGCCAGCCATAAACAGGTAGATCACCCGTTTGGCCCGTGGCGTGAAGTCGGGCTGCCGTGTGGTGGCAGGTTCGTTGCTGGCGGAAGCGGTCGACGTGCCGAGCAGCGATCCCAAGGCCATCCCGCCGACACCCACTCCGCAGTCAGCGAAGAAGTGGCGGCGGGTCTGGTTCTTCAGCAGCGTTGAGGAGAGGTCGTTGGGGTCGTTAGGGCCGGGCATGGCAGGGTCTCCAGCAGATCCGTCACGGATGGGCACGGATGGCGTGAGCGAGATGGTCACTCGCGGGTAATCGTCTCGTCGAGGTTGAGCAGCACCCGCGCGGCTTCGAGAGCTGAGAGTGGCTCCAGCACGGCGAGCTCTTCCGGATCTGGCGTGCGTGCGGTGCAGCGGCGGAAAGCGGCCTCGAGCCCGTCAGCTTCGACGAGGCCTGCCAGGGCTTCCGCCATCTCCATGAAGGCCTGGTCGTTGAGCAGCGCGAGTGCCTGCAGTGGGGTGTTGCTGCGGTTGCGACGCGTGCAGGCGGTGATGCCTGGAGGCGCGTCAAACACCGAGAGCGCAGGAGGGGGCGTGGCGCGGTAGAGGAAGGTGTAGATGCCGCGGCGGTAGCGGTCATCACCAGTGCTCGTTTTCCACTGCCGTTTGACCTGATTGAGCGCTGTTGCCCCCTCGGGGATGGGTGGGAACACGGGTGGTCCACCGAGAGCAGGCACCAGCAAGTCGGATGCGGTCAGCGCCACGTCGCGGACGAGCTCAGCATCAAGTCTCAGCCGTTGCTGACGAGAGAGCAGTCGGTTGCCAGGATCTGCCTCCTGGGCCAGTTCGGTTTCGCGCGAAGACTGCCGGTAGGTACGAGAGGTGACCAGCAGCCGCTGAAGCTGCTTGAGACTCCAGCCACGCTCGATGAGGTTGGCCGCAAGCCAGTCGAGCAGCTCAGGGTGCGACGGTGGACTGCCCATCAGTCCGAAGTCGTTGTCGGTTTCGACGAGGCCGCTGCCAAAGAACCGCTGCCAGATGCGATTGACCAAGACACGCGAAGTGAGCGGGTTGTCAGCGGAGACGAGCCAACGGGCGAGGTCAAGCCGCGTGGCAATGGTCTCGTCGCTGGCTGGGTCGAGCGGAGGCAAGACTGCAGGGGTGTTTGGGGAGACTTCATCGGCCGGACGCGTAAAGTCACCCTGAATGAAGACAGTCGTGGTCCGCGGGGAAGAGCGATCTCGCAGGACGAGTGACGAGGTGGCTGGCTTTGGTGTGCCATCGTCATTTGTGGCCACCGGCGGAGCCGTTGCTGGAAAGAGCAGGGCGTCGGCAGCAAGCGAGAGCTTTGGCTCGTCCTGGTTGTTAAAGAACGCAAACAGTTGGTAGTAGTCCTGCTGGCTGACCGGATCAAACTTGTGGTCGTGACACTGGGCGCAGCCGATCGAGAGTCCCAGCCAGACAACGCCGGTGGTGGCGACGCGGTCGAACACGCTATCGATGCGGAACTGCTCTTTGTCGATGCCACCTTCCTGATTAATCGCCGTGTTGCGGTGGAAGCCGGTGGCGAGCTGCTGGGAGATGGTCGCCTCTGGCAGGAGGTCACCGGCAAGCTGTTCGATCGTAAACTGATCGAAGGGCATGTCTTCGTTGAAGGCGGCAATCACCCAGTCACGCCAGGCCCAGATCTCGCGTGGTCCGTCGATCGAATAGCCGTTGCTATCAGCGTACCGAGCCATGTCGAGCCACCAGCGAGCCATGCGCTCGCCGTAGTGGGGGCTGGCAAGCAGCCGATCAACAGCCGCTGTGTAGGCGGCGTCTGCGTCGACGGCCCAGTCAGCCAGGAAGGCATCAAGCTCATCGAGTGTTGGGGGCAGGCCGCTCAGGTCGAGCGACACCCGACGCAGCAGAGTCTCGGGAGCCGCTTCTGGTGAAAACGAGAGGCCTGCCCCGGCGAGTTTGGCGGCGATGAACTCGTCGACAGGATGGCCGAGTGCTTGGGCTGCCGGTGGTGTGACGTTCGCGAGTGGCTCGAAGGCCCAGTGCTTGGCGTAGGCGGCGCCCGCTTCCACCCAGCTGCGAAGCGTCTCGCGTTGCTCGGCGGTGAGCGAATGCCCGCTGCCTGGCGGCGGCATCACCAGGTCGCTGTCATTGCTCTCGATGCGAACCACAAGCTCACTAGCGGTCGGGTTGCCGGGGACGATCGCACGAGCCCCCGAGTCGAGTTCGGCAGTGGCGGCCTCGGCATCGTCGAGTCGCAGGCCCGCCTCGCGAGACTCAGCATCAAAGCCATGGCAGGCCAGGCAGTTAGCCGCCAAGATGGGCTGGACATCGCGTGTGAAGTCGACTTCAGCAGCGGTGGCGGTGGATTCCCCTGCAGAGAACTGACACGCCGCGACGACGCATGCACAAGAAACTGTCTTCCACACAGTGTTCGACAGCATCACTGCAAGACTCGCTGTTTCGACTCGCTGTGTGGCACCTAATCGCACGGCTCCCCGTCTCCCATCTTCGCGGCTTTTCTCTCTCTATCGTAGCCTCTCAAGAGTTCGAGGCAGAGCCATCTTCTTTACCAGGCGGTGGCACAGATGCAGACGGCGATCGGGCTGCCGGTGGAGGCTGTGGGAAGCGTGATGCCTGGAGAGGCTCGGATGCTTTCAGCTGCGGCTGGTCACGATGCCGTTGGAGGGGGAGCGGCCTGAAGACTGAGGATTTCGGGACGTTGGGTTGCCTATGATGCACGATGAGGGATGACCGCTCTTAAAGGGGCTGCGATGAGTGACGCGAGATACCAGCATCAGCCGCTCTCCGGAGAAGACCGGACGCGGCTCGAGCGGCTTTTTGGCAGGCTTCAGGATGAGTCGGCACACTTTCTGGGCTATCCGTGCAATCGCAACTTTGACTACTCGGAGCTCTATCGGTTTCTTGCGTTTCCGGTGAACAACGTCGGCGACCCCTACGTTGACAGTAACTATCACCTGCAGACGCACGCCTTTGAACGAGAAGTGCTCGCCATCTTTGAGCAGCTCACTGAAGCTCCTGCTGGAGAGACCTGGGGCTACGTGACCAACGGTGGTACGGAAGGCAACCACTACGGCCTGTTCCTGGCTCGCGAGCTCTACCCCACGGGCGTGGTCTACTACTCGCAAGATGCCCACTACTCAATTGGAAAGGTGCTGCGGTGTCTCGGACTGCCCAGCATCATGGTGCGGTCGAGGCCTGATGGCAGCATGGATCTCGACGACCTTCGCGAGACCTTGCGGATTCATCGCAGTGTGCCGCCCATCGTCTGTGCGACTGTTGGCACGACGATGAAGGGCGCCGTCGATGAGATCGCAGCGATTCATGGTCTGTTTGAAGAGTTTGCACTGGAGCGGCACTACCTGCATGCCGACGCTGCGCTGAGTGGGATGATCCTGCCTTTTGTGGAGGATCCACCAGCCTGGAACTTTCGAGCGGGCGTCGACAGCATCGCGATCAGTGGGCACAAGATGATCGGCTCGCCAATCCCCTGTGGAGTGGTGCTTGCCAAGAAGGCGAATGTGGAGCGGATCGCCAGCGGCGTCGAATACATCGGAACGCTCGACACCACGCTCACCGGCTCGCGGAATGGACACACGCCGCTGTTCCTGTGGTATGCGTTTCACACCACCGGGCTGGAGGGATTTCGCCGGATCATCCCAGGCTGTCTGGCGATGGCGGAGTATGCGGTGGAGCGGCTTGCGGCGATTGGCCTCGAGCCGTGGCGGCATTCCTATTCCAACACCGTCGTCTTCAATCGTCCCCGTGCGGAGATCACATCGCGTTGGCAGCTCGCATGCCAGGGCACTCTTTCGCATCTGATCACCATGCCACATGTGACCCGTGAGCAGATCGATCGGCTCATCAGCGACATTGAACAGCCGCAGGCACATAGGGACACGACTGCTGCTATTGAGCCAGCTGCTGCCCACACCGCTGCCTCAGAGCCGATCGTGCTCGTCGGGACGGGCGATGATGACCTGCTCGATCGGGTGTCGCAGGCACTGGCTGCAGAGCACATTTCAATCGACGAGCTGACGGCCGTGTCGGTGGACGAGGGCAGTGTGGTGCGGGTGCGGGTCAGTGATCGACCGCGTGCGTTGCGGATTCTCAACGAAGCGGTCGACATGGGCCGCGACTATGGACGCAGGTCGCTCCTTGCCGGCGAACAGGCCTCGCAGCTGCTGAGCCGTGTGGACTATCAGCAGGCAGCTACCGATGCCGTGCTCGTGCGGCTGGATGATCGCGTCGGCGAGTTTGCCAGCCTGGCGCACCAGTGCCATGAGGCTGGGCTCCAGCTGCGAACCGTGCGGATTCTGTGGCGTGGCAAAAAAACAGCCATCGCCGAACTTACGACCTCCGAGCCGAGCCGGCTTCGTGCTCTGCTCGCAGAACGCGTCATCGTCGATGAAGACGAGGCCGCAGGAGAGACAGCGTTGCCGCTATCGAACGCACCAAAAGCTGCGGGGCCGTCGTGATACGCTCGTGGTCGCGATTCACCACGGGAGTCTGCCATGACTGACCACACGCCCACGAGCTTTGTTCCACTTCAGCACCCTGCCGTCTGGCAGGCAGAGGAGCTTCGCGATCGGACTGACTTCTGCTGTGAGCTCAGCGGAGACGACCAGGATGAGCTTCGGCAGGGCCGGGTCTCGGAAGCTTTTGCCCATCGGCTGCAGAGGATCCAAGACTCGTTGGAGCATGGCAGCGGGTGTGTGTTGTTGCGGGGGCTCACGACAGACGGGCTCGCTGAGGCTGAGGCCAAGCATCTGTTTCTCACGATCGGCCAGCAACTCGGCACGCCTGTCAGCCAGGCAGCCAGCGGCGAGCTGCTCTTCAGCGTGCGTGACGCTGGCTTTGCGGATGACGATCCGCGTTCTCGCGGGCCGAACACGCGACGCAAACTCAGCTTCCATTCGGATCGCTGTGATGTGATTGGGTTTCTCTGTCTGCAGCAGGCACGCAGCGGTGGAGAGAATCTGCTCGTGTCGTCGATGGCAATCTACAACGAGATCGGTCGGCGTCGCCCAGATCTGCTCGCTGTGCTGATGCAGCCCTTCTTTTACAAACGGCACACCGTCGATCCAGGAAATCCGAACCCCTTCTGTCAGCAGCCGGTGTTCTCATTCACGGAGGGACACTTCGCGTCGTCGCTGCTGCGAGTGTTGATCGATCGGGCTTATGACGATCCGCAGACACCAGAGATGACTGACCTGCAGCGGGAGGCTCTCGACCTCGTCGAAATGGTGGCGGATGATCCAGCCTTTCACGTCCGACTGATGCAGCAGCCAGGGGACATTCTTCTGCTCAATAACTGGGTGACGCTCCACCGCCGCACAGCTTTTGAGGATGAGGACGATCCTGCAAAACGGCGGCATCTCCTGCGGCTGTGGCTTGCCATGCCCAACAGTCGGCCGATCAGTCCCTTGTTTCTCGAGAACTACGGGGCGACTGCAGCCGGAGCCGTCCGGGGTGGGATGCGGACCGACTAAGTCGTTTGCAGTCTGGGTCGTTTCGTTTGGCCCGTCGGCGTATTCACTGCTGTTGCTGCTCTTCGGCGAAGGCGTTCACAGTCGCGAACTCACGTACTCCCGTGCTGACTGGAACGCGGAGCGGCGGGAGTTGATCATGCCATGTGATCGAAGGAAGCCGTTTGAGAACGCGGGTCGATATCCGCACATCTATCCGCTCAGTTCCACTCCCCCGAAAGACACCTTTGTTGGGAGGGACGTCTGTGTAGTCTCTCCCAACAGCGGTCTTTGCGAAGAAACTGTTGATCGGACAGCCATTCGTTGGGTCAAAACCGACCCAGCCCATGTCAGCGAGCCACACTTCACACCATGCGTGGCTCTGGGATTCGTTTTCCTCTCGATGGAGAGAGCCGCTGACATAGCGGGCGGGGACACCGTTATGTCGTAAGACCGCGATCATGAGGTGCGTGAAGTCTTGACACACACCTCTTCCATGCTCAAGCAGCTCCTCAATAGGAGAAGACGAGTCGGTGGCGTCTTTGGCGTAGGTGAAGCTACTGTGAATGTGCTCGGCGACCTGGCAAACCCACATCCCGACACGAGTTCCTGGCGTTGGGCAGAGAGTCTTGAGATGAGGCTCAAGCAGAGGTGAGTACTGTGTTGGACCTCTCAGTGGAAGATACTCCAGCGTTTCTAGCGGAAGATCGTCCGTCACTACGGGAAACACCGACTGGCTCGTCATGGGCCCCCGCTCGTAATCTTGGGTCTCAACAATGCTCGCAGCGAGCATTCGGATAGTTCTTTGTGGGTTGAGCAGGTTGAAATGGTGTACTCCGTTTCCAAAGCTGTCGACATATCGGTGGTAAACGGCTTGCTCGCTCACGTTCAGCTGAAACGAATGGCAGCTCTGCTGCTCGTCGCTTATCGGCTCCATTCTCAACTCGCAAAGCCACTCCCGAATCGGCTCGGAGTATGTCATCGTTGTCTCATGTTGAATCTCAAGGATCATTGCGGGTACTTCCTCATTTGCCCAGCACATGCTTTAAACTGTGAAGGCAGGCTACTGCAGTGAGTATTGCTGTTGCAGGAGCCGTCCGATTGTGCTGCAGCGGTCGAGTGATGTTGTCAGGAGTCTTTGCAGGCCGGATGCGTGGAGTTCAGAGCGATCGAGGTACGTCAACTCGCTGACCAACCGCCCGACAGTCCTGCTCGGTTCCGTGTGAGCCAGAGGCCTTTGCCGGTCAGAGACGACATCGAGCGATGCGAGGACCTGTGTGAGGCAGAAACGTGTTGAGTGCGGGAACTCGGGATGAGTCAGCAGAAACTCCGTGACTCTCTCCGCGTCAATTCGGCCTATTGAAAGCCTTTGGTACGCTTCAAAAGCAGCGCAGCGTCTCAGGACGGCAGCCCATTGCAGGGTGCTCACGGGAAGTTCTGAAGCCTCGCCAACAGCAATGAGGTCGACTTTCGCTTCTAAAGTACGAAGTATCTTGTCAGCGCGTTCGAGGTATCTTCCCATCTGAATGAAGTGCCAGCCTTCGTCATGGATGAGGGTCGCGTCGCAGATACCGTGGAAAAGGAGCACCCCCATTTGTGTTTCTTCGCAAAACTGATGAGGGGCCTCGGTGGCATGATGTTGCAGATTCTTATCTTTGAGCCTCCAGTAGAGTTTGTTGAGTTCTCTCCACATCGGAGGACTGAGCGACCCGCGGATGCTTCGGGCGTTGTTTCGCGCTCTGTTGATGCAGGCGATGACGCTGCCGGTATTTTCGATGTCGGTGAGCAGCCACCGCTGTGCTGCAGAAATCGCCGTCTCCGTATCGCGGCGGTGTGGTGAGGATTGCTGGTACTGGGCGAGTAACGCCGTCCATTCGAACTCGATCGGGTCTGCTAATACTCCGTGCAAGTCAAGTTCAAGTGAACTTGTGACCTCGACAGCACGAGCGAGGTGGTCGGCTCGCTCGAGATAGCGGCCCATCCAGAACAAGGCGTCAGCAACCCGACTGAGCATCATCGCTTTATCCCAGCAGGGTGTTCGGCTAATACCCACGTGTCTTTACTTCCGCCGCCCTGCGAACTGTTCACGACAAGGCTGCCTTTCGGGAGTGCGACCCTGGTGAGTCCACCCGGCGTGACGACAGTTCGTTCTCCACAGAGCACAAATGGTCTTAGGTCGATGTGCCGTCCCTCGAGTTTTCCGTCGATCAGCGTCGGGTGCGTAGAGAGTTGAATCGTCGGCTGGGCGATAAAGTCTCGTGGAAACGCTTTGATCTGAACGCGAAATGACTCCCGTTCCTCTGCGGTCGAGGCGGGACCTATCAGCATGCCGTAGCCCCCCGATTGGTTCACACGTTTTACGACAAGCTTCTCAAGGTTATTCAAGACATGATGAAGTTCAGCAGGAACGTCTGGTCGGAAAGTCTCGACGTTGTTGAGTAAAGGTTCTTGTTGCAGGTAGTACCGAATGATGGCAGGGATGAACGGGTAAATGCCTTTGTCGTCTGCGATGCCCGTGCCGATGCTGTTCGCCAAAGCGACGTTGCCTGCTCTGTACGCGTTCACCAGTCCAGGCACGCCCAGGACGCTATCAGGCCGGAAGACAAGGGGGTCGAGGAAATCGTCGTCAATCCGACGGTATATCGTGTCAACTTGCTGAAGTCCGCGGGTCGTCCGCATGAAGACTCGGTTGTTGTCGACGAGAAGATCTCGTCCCTCAACAAGTTCGATTCCCATGCGTTGAGCAAGAAAGCTGTGCTCAAAGTATGCGGAGTTGTACATGCCGGGGCTCAAGAGCACCACGGTAGGATCGATGGCAGACTCAGGGGCGATGTGGCGTAGGACTTCTAGAAGATGCGACGGATAATGGTCGTTCGGTAAGACGTCGTACTTATTGAAAAGAGTGGGGAAGACACGCTTGAGCACCTGCCGGTTTTGCAGCATGTAGCTCACGCCAGAGGGTGTCCGTGCGTTGTCTTCAAGAACAAAGTACTCCCCGCCTGCATCTCGGATGAGGTCGCTTCCCGAGATGTGGACGTAGATCCGCCGGGGGACATCCACTCCAACAAACTCACGCCGGAACGAGTCTCCTTGTAAGACGAGGTAGGGCGGGACGACCTTGTCGCGGAGGATGTGCTGTTCGTGATAGATGTCCCACAGGAAGAGATTGATGGCGTTGATGCGTTGGGTCAGCCCTGCTTCTATCCGCTGCCATTCGTCTGCGGGGATGATGCGAGGCATCGGATCCATAGGCCAGATCCGCTCGATCCCCTCTTCTGCGCGGTAAACGGTAAATCCAACGCCGTCCTGCCGCATGGAGAGTTCTGTCATAGCCTTGCGGCGTCGCAGGTCTTCTTCGCTCGCGTGCTGCAGCGACGCACGAAGAGATGCGTAGTGCGGACGGACCTCGTCAGCGGCAACGAACATCTCGTCGAATGCGTCGGCGATCTCATAATCGCCCCAGAACGGCGGAGAGCCATCCGAAAGCTGCAGCGTGTCTGACATATTGTGAGGCCGTCGGCGATGGCTGAGAAACCAAAATGCTTTGGTGTCGTGTTCAGGAACTGCAGCCTGCTTGTTGGGCAGTGGTGCTTTGAGAAAAGGCAGTGCCCGAGTTGATTGGGCCCAGGGAACATGGTCGAAATCGTGCTAGTCCGATCTGGCAATCTG
>JADHNY010000008.1 GCA_016779265.1 Pirellulales bacterium
CGTGAGGAGAGTGTGCGACTGGCAGAGTTTCATGTCAGTCCGACCTGCTCTCCCACCCGCGCCGCGTTGATGACGGGACGTCATGAGTTTCGCTCCGGCGTGACCCACACGATCCATGAGCGGGAACGCCTTGCCCTCTCGGCGGTCACGCTACCGGAAGTGCTCGGCTCAGCCGGCTACAGAACCGGCATCTTTGGCAAGTGGCATCTTGGGGATGAAGACGACCACCAGCCGGGAGCCCGTGGCTTCGATCGGGTGTTTATTCATGGGGCGGGTGGCATCGGTCAGGGCTATCCCGGCAGCTGCGGTGACGCACCGGGAAACCGCTATCTCAATCCAACCATCCGGAGCGACGGAACCTTCGTGCGGACTCGGGGCTACTGCACCGATGTGTTCTTCGGCGAGGCGATCCGCTGGATGGACGAGGCTCGGAAGCGTGACGAGCCGTTCTTCTGCTACCTCACACCGAATGCGCCGCATGCTCCCTACGATGCACCGTTTGGCACCCGCGACCCCGTGCTTGAGCGGCTTGATGCAGCGGGGATCGGCGGTCAAGGTCGGCGGTCGGCGAAAGACATCGCGTCGTTCTTGGCGATGGTCGAAAACATCGATGCCAACATGGGGCGGCTCCTGGAGAAACTCGACCAGTGGGGGATCGCGGATGACACCCTGGTGGTGTTCACCACGGACAACGGGACCGCTGCTGGGAGTGGCGTGTTTAACGATGGGATGCGTGGAGCGAAGGGATCGCCCTACCGAGGCGGTACCCGCGTGCCCGCCTACTGGCGGTGGAAGGGGACGCTGGCTGCAGGGGTCGATGTGCCTGCCGTGACCGCACACATTGATGTGCTCCCAACGCTCTGTGAGCTGGCTGGCGCACATCTTCCGCAGGAGGTTGCCAGCCGCGTGGAAGGTCGCAGTCTGGTGCCGCTGCTTCGTGACCCGCAGGCAGCCTGGCCTGATCGCCCCTTGTTTACCCACGTCGGTCGCTGGGAACGTGGCCAGGCTACGCAGGCGAAGTTCACCAACTGCCGGGTCCGCGAAGGCCGCTGGAGTCTGGTCAACCCACGGCAGGGAGACGCCTGGGAGCTCTACGACATCGACACCGATCCTGGTGAATCAACGAATGTTGCTGACGATCATCCGGAGGTGGTGGCTCGCCTGGCTGCGGCCTACGACACCTGGTGGGCAAGCCTGCAGGGAGATCTGGTCAATGAAGATCTCGACGGTCCAGACGAGAACCCCTTTAAGAAAGCCTACTGGGAGCAGTTTCCTCCTCACCCGACCGAGGTCGACGTGGCCTACGGACCTCATCCCAAGCAGCGGCTGCATTTCTGGAAGACCCCAGCAGCGACGGCAGAGCACCCTGCCCCACTGCTGGTGTTTATTCATGGTGGTGGCTGGCAGGCAGGGGACCGGCTCTCTGGGCTGGGGTCGCTGCTGCCAGAGATGCTGACGGCGGGCATCTCCGTGGCGTCAGTGGAGTACCGCTTTATCAATGAGGCTATCGAAGCGGGCGTGAATCCACCGGTGCAGGCGCCGCTGCATGATGCCGCACGAGCGGTTCAGACGCTCCGCAGCAAGGCAGCCGAGTGGCATATCGACCCGACGAGGCTGGCTGCCTCGGGTGGCTCGGCCGGGGCCTGCACAAGCCTCTGGCTTGCGTTTCACGACGACATGGCCGATCCCAAGAGCGACGACCCAGTTGCCCGACAGTCGACGCGGCTGCTCGCGGCCGCTGTCAATGGTGCGCAGACAACCCTCGATCCGGCACAGATGAAAGCCTGGACACCCAACAGCCGCTACGGCGGGCATGCCTTCGGCTTCATGCAGAGCGTGGCTGAGCGGGACAGCCAGTTTGCCCAGTTCCTGGCGGCCCGCGATCGGCTGCTACCGGAGATTGAGAAGTATTCTCCGTATGCCCTCGTGAGCCCAGACGATCCACCCGTCTACCTGACCTACAACAACGCCCCGGCCCTCGGACAGGACGCCAAGGATCCGACGCACTCGGCCAACTTCGGCATCAAACTCCAGGAGCATCTTGAGGATGCGGGTGTGGGCTGTGAGCTGGTCTACCCAGGCGCTGACGGGGTGCAGCACGCCACGATCTCCGACTACCTCATGGATGCCTTGGTGCCGTCAGTGTCTGCTGATGAGGACGGCCGTGGCTGAGCCTGACGACGGAGTACCGCTACAGATCCACCCATGCGATGCACCGCACGTCGCTGCGATCCGTGAGATCTTCAATGAGGTGATCCTCACCTCAACGGCGCTGTTTGAATACGAGCCGCGGTCGCATGAGACGGTTCGTTCGTGGATGGAAATGAAGCAGGCAGCAGGCCTGCCTGTGCTCGGCTGTTTCTCTGACGACCGACTGCTGGGGTTTGCGAGTTACGGCCCCTTTCGACCGTTTGCGGCCTACCGTCTGACCGTGGAGCATTCGGTGTATGTGCATGCCGAGTGCCGCGGACGCGGGGTCGGCAGGATGTTGCTTAAGGCGATCATTGCCGAGGCGTCGCGGAACGGGCTGCACCTGATGGTTGCCGGTATCGAAGCGACCAATCAGGCCAGCATCAGCCTCCACAAGCGGTTCGGGTTTACCCACGCCGGGCGGATCCATGAGGCCGGCCATAAGTTTGACCGCTGGCTCGATCTCGATTTCTACGAGAAACGGCTATCGGCTGAGGCGGATGCGTCAGCCGTTTGAGCGGCTTCGTCGCTTGCCATCGGTGTGAGCGGCCCCATTGTTTTGGCCATTGGCGTTGCTGCGATGCTTCACGAGCACGCTCAGCACTCGAGACCGGCGACGGGCATCACCATGGAGTGTGTGAGGAACGCGGGCGTCGAGGTAGACGGAGTCTCCCGTACTGAGCCGCTCGATCGAATCGCCACAGACGAGCTGCACTTCACCATCGAGTACATGCAGGAATCGCTCACCGACCTCTGTCATGGGCATGGTGTCGGAGCGGCCCCTGCGGAGGTGGAGAACGGCTGTCTCCATACCGCGGCCCCGCCAGGACTCGGAGAGGTGTTCCACATCATGTCCGGACTTACCGTTCTTCCTGGACTCGAGCCGGCCATTTCCCTGCTTGGTCACGACAACCCGTGGACGGGCAACGAGGCCTTCTACCAGGTCTTCAACACCGCACTCAAGCACCTTAGCAAGTCGCACAAGCCCATCGAGCGAGGGCGTGAGCAGTCCATTTTCCAGCTTGGAAAGCCAGCTCACCGTGAAACTGGTGCGGGACACGACCTCATCAAGCGTCATGCCGCGCGACTGCCGAAGCGCCTTCGCCTTGCGGCCAAGTTCAACCGTATTCACGCCGTTCGACATCTCACGGTGCACTTTGCATTAAAGTGCTCGAGTGCCTCCACGACGGTCACCCCTAGTGCAGGGAGTCGACTCCGTCGCCGTGATGGACGTGCGAAGTATGCCACCGCAATGAAACCCCCGCAAGTGAGGGGATCTCCGGAAGTTTAGGCTCCGGGACGACGGAAGTGCCGATAGGCCTGCAAGACGTCGTAGAGATCGGCTGAGATGGTGACCGAGTCATCTTCGAAATCGGTCAGCCAGGTGCGATTGCTGGCGACGGCATCGGCCAGGAGTGGCAGCACCTCCCCCAGGCTCAGCGACACCGTGTCGGGCGAAGCAGCCGTCTGCAGCAGGGACACGGAAGCATCGTCGTAGTCCGGCCCGTTGTAAATTTTCAGCTTTCGCAACGCCATGAGGCACACTCCCTCGCGCATCTAACTCAGGCAGCGGGACAGGTGATTCCTCGCGAGCGGCTGGGTTGCTTCATGCTGCCAGTCGCCGACCTACTGCCTCAGGAGTATCGTCCTGCGGCCCACGAAAGATTTGATGATTTTGTCAGCCGCCACCCAGCGGCCGAGGGAAGGCAGGTGCCGCTGCACCGCGGCGGAAAGCCGGGCAAGGTGGGCAGACTATTGGCTTAGGCGGCGGGGCCTTTGCCTGCTCCGAGGCTCTCCAGATGTCCTTTGCGGAAGGCATCGCCCATGGCCTTGGGCACGAGGGCTTCTGCCTCCAGGAAACGGGCACGGTTCTCAGCAGTGGCGGCTTTCATTTCCTGCTCACGCGCGATCGCAAACGCTCGGCGTTCCTCCGCCTTGGCCCGGGCAACACGCGTGTCGGCTTCGGCCTGGTCTGCCTGCAGGCGAGCGCCGATGTTCTCACCGATGTCGATGTCAGCGATGTCGATCGAGACGATCTGAAAGGCGGTCTGTGCATCGAGGCCACGCTCCAGCACGGCCTTGGAGATCTGGTCGGGATGCTCCATCACTGCAAAGTGTGTCTCAGACGATCCGATGGAGGTGATGATGCCTTCACCGACCCGCGCGATGATCGTCTCTTCCGTCGCCCCACCGATCAGCTGTTGGATGTTGGTGCGGACGGTGACGCGGGCCCGGATGCGGAGTTCCACACCATTCTTTGCAACGGCTGAGAGAAAGGTCTTGCCACTGGTGGGTTCGGGGCAGTCAATCACCTTTGGATTGACGCTCGTCTGGACCGCATCGAGCACATCTCGACCGGCGAGGTCGATCGCGCAGGCACGATCAAAGTCGAGATCGATGTCTGCACGGTGAGCGGCGATCAGTGCCTGGATGACACGCGGCACATCGCCACCGGCGAGATAGTGGGCCTCGAGCTTTCGGGTGGGGTAGCCACCGCCGATCGAGGCCTGGGTTGCCATGATCTTGGCCTGCACGATTGTGCGGGCGTTGACCTTGCGAAGACTCATGCCGAGGAGTTCCAAGAAGGTCACAGCTGCCTTCGACCAGTAGGCCTGAAACCAGATCTGCCCGTAGTTGAAGACGAGCAGCAGCATGGCCAGAGCAAGCAGCCCCAGCACAACGGTCAGGCCAAAGATCACTTCTGGAGGCATCAGGATTCTCCCTGGAGAGGCAGACAGGCGGACCCTTGCAGCCTAGTTCGAGCCCGGGAGCGATGCCAGCCTCACGCTGTGCCGCCATTCTCACGCTGTGCCGCCAGCCTCATCCAGCGGCGGCAGGCTCACGCCGTGGTGACCTGAGGAAGCCTGCGTGCTGGAGTCGATCCAGCCACCACCGAGGACCTGGTCGTTGCGGTAGACCACTGCTGCTTGGCCCGGTGACACGGCCCCGGGCCAGGCGTTGGCATCGGCCGGCAGGCCCTCGGTGCGTCCCGTGAAGCGGACTTCAAAGCGACGGCCAGGCAGGGGAGTGAGAACCGCAGCGGCCGGAGGCTGACTGCTCCGGCACTGCACGAAGCAGTCGAGGGCTGCGGTCGGCTCGTCGACCAGCCAGCTTGTTTCAGCGGCTATGAGCTGCTCCTGCGGAATGGTGTCGCGAGGCCCGACGACGACACGGCAGGCTTCTGCCTCGATCCGCACCACGTAGAGCCGCTCACCTGTGGCGATGCCTGTGCCATGCCGCTGGCCCACCGTGAAGTGCTCGATGCCCGGGTGGTGGCCGAGCACGACACCGGTGGGCGAGACCACCTCGCCAGCCCGCGATCCTCCCAGCAGGTTTGCCACGAGTTGTGGATGCTGCCCGGGAGCCACGAAGCAGATCTCTTGGCTGTCCGGCTTCTCAGCAGTGCTGAGGCCAAGGTCCCCTGCCCGCTGACGGACCTCCTCCTTCGTGCAACAGCCCACCGGCAGCAGCATCCGGTCGAGCTTCTCGCGTGGCACTTCGAACAGCACATACGACTGATCCTTGCCGCGATCAAACCCACGACAGAGCTGATGCGTGCCGTCAGCCGCTCGCCGCAGCTGGGCGTGATGGCCGGTGGCGACATGGCTCGCCCCGACAGCATCGGCATAGTCAAAGAGCCGACCAAACTTCAGCCAGGTGTTGCAGCGAACACACGGATTGGGCGTGCGGCCGCGGCCATACTCATTCGCGAAGTAGTCGATAATGCGATGAAAATCGTCGGAGAGATCAAGCGGATAGAGTGGGATCCCGAGTCGGTCGGCAACCCGCTGGGCGTCGAGGGCATCCTCAACGCTGCAGCAGCCTTGGTGGCCTGGCTTTGCAGTCTCGACGATCGGCAGGCTGCTACGTGCAGCCGCGGGTGAGCCATGTCGCATAAAGACCCCGACCACGTCATGGCCCGCCTCAACGAGCATCGCTGCGGCGACGCTGGAGTCGACACCGCCACTCATGGCGACCACCACCCGTGACGGCATCTCAGGCTCCCGTCACCTCGTGGATCGACTCTCCCAGAATCTCCACCATCCGCTCCAGCTGCGGTGTCTCCACCGGGTAGCAGGGGGCGAGGTTGTAGACATCCCCCCGCAGCCGGCTAAACATGCCACGGGCTTGGGTCGCTGCATGGACCCGCGGGCCGATCTTCTCGGTCGCAGGGAACTCTTCTCTGGTCTCTTTGTTTGCCACCAGTTCGACCGCTGCCATCAGGCCTAGCCCCCGCACCTCACCGACATGCGAGAGCGTGGAGAGCGTCGCGAGCTGTTTGAGGAGCATGCTGCCACGCTCGGCCGCCTGCTCACGAAGGCCTTCGCGTTCGATGATCGCCAGGTTGGCATTGGCCACCGCGCAGGCCACCGGATGCCCTGAGTAGGTGGCTGCATGCATCCAGGTGGTGCGGCCCTCGGCACTGCGGATTGCCTCAGCGATCTCCTGGCGAAAGCCAACGCCGGCCAGTGGCACGTAGCCACTGGTGATGCCTTTGGCAAAGCAGACGAGGTCTGGCTCAACGCCCCATCGCTCCAACGCAAACCAGGGACCTGTACGGCCGAATCCTGTGATGATTTCATCGGCGATCAGGAGCACATCATGCCGGGAGCAGATAGCCCTCAGCCTCGGCCAGTAGTCGTCTGGTGGCACGATCACCCCGCCGGCGCCCTGCACCGGCTCGGCGAGGACGCAGGCAATGCGGTCGGCACCGATGTGTTCGATCGTTTCTTCGATCAGGTCGGCAGCGATCTCGCCATTGCTGCGGGGATCGTCATGTCCACGGGCATGCTGCTGACGGTCAAAGCGATAGGGATAGGGACTTTCGGCAATCTCCACGCCGGCGAGCCGCGGCTCGAACATGGGCCAGTAGGCCGGTAGGCCTGTGGCACTCATCGCCACCATGCCGGTGCCATGGTAGCCGTATCGACGGCCGATCACCCCAGTCTTCTCAGGCCGGTCGTGCAGCTTCCACCACCAGCGGGCCGTCTTGACTGCTGCATCGACGGCCTCACCACCACCGGTTGCAAAGTAGAACCCACCCATGCCGGGCCAGCCTGGTGAGCGGCCCTCGCCGGCTGGGTAGCAGATCTGCTGCAGCCGCTCGCCAAGCTCAATCGCCGGCAGGCTCGTGCTGCCTGTGTAGCCGGAGGCGTAGGCCAGGGAGGACATCTGCCGCTGGGCGGCCTGGGCGAGTTCCTCGCGACCATGGCCGATGATCACATTCCAGAGGCCAGCGAGGGCATCGAGAAACTCACGGCCATCGTGGTCAACAAGCACGGCTCCTCGTCCACCGGCCCAGACATGGGCCTGCTCCTGCAGGCTCCGGGAGTGGAGAGAGTGAACCAGCACATGCTGATCGCGGTGTCGCAGCGATTCGGTTGTGGGCTTCGCCGAGGACGGCGGCCCGCCTGCAGGTGCGTTCAATAGACCAACACACTCTCAACGCGATGCGGGGTGAGTCGCTCGCGACCCCCCAGCGGTTTGATCTCAACGAGAAACGACGTTCCGACCACGCTGGCCCCGGCCGACTCGAGCAGACGTCCGCAGGCAGCTGCGGTCCCGCCGGTGGCCAGCACATCATCAACCACCAGAACCCTTGCTCCCTTGGCAACGCCATCGCGGTGCATCTCGAGGGTGTCGCTGCCGTACTCCAGATCGTACTGATACGTCAGCGTGTCGGCCGGGAGTTTGCCCGGCTTGCGGACGGGCACCACACCCACCCCGAGCGTGAGGGCCATCGGGACCGCAAACAGAAAGCCCCGCGCTTCGACAGCGGCGATGGCGTCGACCCCGCCATCCCGCCAGGGATCGACCATCCGCTCAATCGCCGCTGCCAGGGCCTCGGTGTTGCCCAGCAGAGGCGTGATGTCGCGGAACAGAATGCCCGGCTTGGGAAAGTCGGGCACCGCACGGATGAAGGCTTCCAGATCGACAGACGGGGTACTCATGCAGGAGGTGCTTTCAGGGAACCGGGTGGAATGAAGACTCAGGCGCCTTTTCGCAATTGCACCGTTGCCCGCGGCGCGGCGTCAAGTTCCATCGCGAGAGCTGTCAGCGTCTCGGCCTCGATCTGCCGGACCCGTTCGCGGGTCAGGCCGAGCACGGCTCCGATCTGCTTGAGCGTCATCGGCTCGTCACCACCGAGCCCGAACCGCAGCCGAATGATCGTGGCCGAACGCTCGTCCAGCTGGTCGATCCGAGCCAGCACATGCCGCAGGGTGTCTTCGTCGAGGAGCACCTCTGATGGGCAGCGGGCGTTCTCATCACGGACAATCTCAGAGAGTGACCAGCCATTCTCGCTCTGGTCGCTCTGTGGTGATGCCTGGTGGACCTGGATGGCCTTCTTGATGATCGGCAGCTTCTTGCGGGCCAGCCCGAGCATGCGAGCGGTCTCTTCATGGGTCGGCGTACGGCCGAGCACCTCGGTGAGCCGTGTCACGGCCCGCCGCCACTTCGAGAGCAGCTCCACCATGTAGGCCGGGATCCGGATCGTCTTCCCATTGTTGATCAGCGCCCGCTTGATGGACTGCTTGATCCAGTAGCTGGCGTAGGTGCTAAAGCGGGTGCCGACGGTGGGGTCGAAGCCTTCGACGGCGCGGAGCAGGCCAAGGTTGCCCTCTTCAATGAGGTCAGGCAGAGGCAGCCCGCGGTTGGCGTAGCCACGAGCGATGTTGACCACGAGCCGCAGGTTGGCCCGCACCATATGGTCACGTGCTCCTGCGTCACCCGCCTGCACCAGTGTGGCGAGGTCTTTCTCCTGCTGAGCGGTGAGCAAGGAGGTGGCGTTGATATCGCGGAGATACGTCTCCAACGGATTCTGGGCAGCCGTCGTGGCCGGCTTTTTGCGGGGGGCTGAGGGCATGGGATCGTGCGGCTCCGGGGAATCGGCGGAGGCCTACAGAAATGAAAAACGCCTCCGAGATGTCTATCGGCGGCTGACGGGGCAGCATGGAGCCCATGCGGTTTTACGGCAGCATGCACGGACTGAATCGGAGAGGTGGATCATGCCGAATGCTGCGACGGAAGCGGCTATGCCAGTGGCCAGCGAATCGTCACCAGCTCAGGGGTCACACCGAGTCGAATCGGCAGTGTGGAGGTGCCGAGTCCGCGGGAGACATACATCGCCGGGCCATCCTCCCGATACCAGCCGCGGACATACCGGCCGCTGCCGGGTGGCGTGACCAGGGCCATGCCGAAAGGAGCGATCTGACCACCATGGGTGTGGCCGGCGAGGATCAGGTCGATGCCATCACGGATCTGCGGCTCGAGCCTGTCGCGTTGGCCTGGACAGTGGGCCAGCAGCAGGTGTGGGCTGCGGCCGGACAACCTCGTCGCGGCCTGCTGCTGTGGCCTGCCTTGGACCAGGTCATCGAGGCCGGTCACCACCAAGGAGCCATGAGGCGTGGTGACTTCGAGCGACTCGTTCACGAGGAGCCGACCGCCATGCTGCTCGTAGAGTGTGGCAATCCGCTGACGGGCAACCCCACTGCGATACTCCCAGTTGCCGAGGATGCCTAGCGGCATGGACTGTGTCGGGCAGGCAGCGAGGAACTCGGCGAAGACATCAAGGCCCTGAGGGGTGTCGAAGGCATCGCCGGTGAAGAGCAGCAGGTCAGGAAGACTGGCGTGCACCGCGTCAAGCAGCTGCGTTTCCAGCGAACCGAGCTGCCGCATGTGCAGGTCGGAGAGCTGCATCAGCGTTGCCGCCGGCGGTGCGTCTTTGCCTTGGGGAGGCGGAGACAACGGTGGCATGTCAACGCTGGTGGTCGTCAACCAACGCGGCGTGATCATCAATGCATCGGCAGCAAGCACAGCTGGCAGGCCAACGCCAAGCCCGGCCGAGGCTTGGAGGAGGGTGCGGCGGGAGAAGCGAGCGGCGGATGTGGAATCGGCAGGCATAGAGCGTCCAGGAACGAAGAACTCTTCCCACCATAACGCGTCGCCCATGTTCTCCGCAGGCTCGGCCCTTGTTTACGGCAGGGGGGCGACCTCGCTGCCGTTCCGCGAGCCGAGGGCTCTCCAGATGACCGGATCGATGTCATCGCTGACGCTGCGGGTCGAGCCGTCCATCAGGGCGATGGTGACCAGCCCAGGGTGATAGCTGCGGGACGTGACAGCCGCATAGGTCTTCTGCGTGCTGCTCTTGCCTTCCTGCAGCGTGTTGAGGTCGATGTCGTAGGTGACGCCGCCGGTGGAGAAGGCAACGACCGTGTTCGGAGGAAAAGTGGTGGTCACGCCAGTGTGATGGACGCGGCCATCGGGCCATTCTGTGTGGCCAGTGCAGCTGTTCGTGTCTGGCCCCAGTTTCTGTTGGCCACCGCTCGCAAGTGAGGCCACGACGGCAGGATCGGCTGGTGGGCTGCCAGCTGGATAGGTTGCTGACGGGTCGGAGGTGTTGCGGACATACGGGGTGAAGGCTTTCACATGCGCGACACAGAGCGTTTTGCTCATTCCGTCACTGAAGCTGCCAGGGGTCAGCCGACTGTTGGGATGAAACGCCCCGTTGCCACCACGGCCAGTGGCGGGGTCGTACACAAACCAGGTGCCGCAGTTGAAGCCGTAGGTGTGGGGATAGACATACGGTGCCGCGTTCTTGATGCGGACGGTGTCGTTGACCTCACTGGGACAGACAAAGACAGGGATGCGTGTTGTTGGCACACCACTTGAGGCGTTGACTCCTGCGTCCCAGGCAACCTCGAGGTCGACCTGCACCGCTGCCGTGCCCTCTTCGATGAAGGAGAGTATCCGGCCATGCACGCCCCATGAGCCGTTGTTGTTGGAGAACGTGGTGCCTGGCGTGTGCAGCATCGTGGGCGGGAGCTGTCGATGACTGCTCTCGTAGAGGCTCACTGCCAACGCCAGCTGCCGCACATTGTTTTGGCAGCTGGCCCTTCGTGCGGCCTCGCGGGCCGACTGCACCGCCGGCAGGAGCAGCCCCACGAGCACACCGATGATGGCGATCACGACCAACAACTCCACCAGTGTGAAGCCGGAGCGGTTGGTGACGGGGCAACCCGGCTGATGACAGGGCCACTGGAAGGGTCTGTAGATCTGGCTGGTGACGAGTGGGGCAGGTCTTGTCATCAGGGGCTGAAGCTCTGCGGGTGTGGGGTGGGCCGTCCGGTGGCCGCGTCAGTGATCACACTGCAGGTGTCGTGCCATCTCCGCTCAATCATGGCTGGAGAGCCGCGGAAAGCCAGTTTCGGTGAAGTTTTCCCAGGGGGGGTGGCCGGGAAGAAGGGGAAGTTTTCCTCGCGCGGGGAAACATGCCCCGCTGGCCCGGCACGCTCGTGAGGGCTGTCGTGATCGGTGCGGGTGTGCGTCTGGAACGCGACCGCACGCGATCACTCCAGGCCGAGCGTCTTCAGTCGGGTGCGGAGGGTGGCCCGGTCGAGGCCGAGGAGTCGGGCAGCAGCGGTGCGGTTGCCGTCGGTCGCCTCGAGGACGTCGCGAAAGAGCACCCGTTCGACCTGCTCGGTGAGCTGACGATGGAGCTGGCCGTCGCTGGTTTCGGTCAGGCTTGCGGACGTGGCGGCCACCCAGCGGCCGACAGCCTCTTCGAGAGAGAGGGCGGTCTTTGTGCGTTCAGCGGCGGAGACTGCCGCCGCCGGCAGGTGGTCGCCGCGGAGGAGCCCACCTCGGGAGACCACGAGTGCATACTCCACTGCACGTCGCAGTTGACGCACGTTGCCTGGCCAGCTGCGGGCCAGGCAGGCCTCGCGAAAGGATTCGTCTATCGGCACCTGCCGACCTCCGCCTGCCGCGAGTGCAAAGTGCTCCACGAGGGCGGGGATGTCGTCACGTCGCTCCGCAAGTGTTGGCAGGTGAATCGGAAAGCCTGCTAGCCGGTGGTAGAGATCGTCGCGAAAACTGCCAGCAGTCACGGCTTTGGAGAGGTCACGATTGCTCGCGGCGATCACCCGCACGTTGAGCGGCACAGGCTCAGTCGCTCCCACGGGCACGACCTCGCGGTTCTCCAGCACACGCAAGAGGCGAATCTGAACTTCCGGCGAGGCCTCGCCCACCTCATCGAGGAAAATGGTGCCACCATCGGCCGCTTCGAAGAGTCCTTTCCTGTCTGAAGTGGCTCCGGTGAAGCCACCCCTGACATGGCCGAAAAGCTCACTCTCCAAGACGCCGGTGGCGAGGCCACCGAGATTCGTGGTCACAAATGGCTCAGCGGCACGGGGCCCGTGCTGGTGGATCAGCCGCGCCGCCAGGTCCTTCCCTGTGCCGGTCTCACCGGTGAGCAGCACAGGGATCTCGGAGGCTGCCACCAGCGCGATTTCCTTGAAGACCTGCTGCATCGCTGGAGAGGAGCCAATCAGTGTGACCGAAGGGCTGGTCGACGGCGGCTCCTCTGCGGCGGTCTCTGACTGCTCCTGTATGGCACGGCCGACAACCGCAGAGACCTTCGCCAGATCAAATGGCTTGATCAGGTACTCAAAAGCGCCGGCGTCGACTGCCCGAACGGCCGTGTCGAGATCACCAAACGCGGTCATCACCACGATCGGCACCGGGCCAGCGCGTTCACGCAAGCGAGGGATGGCGGAGAGGCCGTCTTCGCCGGGCAGCCGAACATCCAGCAGGATGCAGTCTGGCCGAAACGTGCCGCAGGTCTCGCGGCCTGCCTCCGCTGAGGCAGCCAGCTGCACCTCATGACCGAGGTCAGTGAGGATCTCCCGAAGGCTCCAGCCGATCGCAGGCTCATCGTCGATGACGAGGACGCGGCTCACTGGGCAGTCTCCTCCGTGGTGCTCTCCGGGCCGGCCACCGAGGCCTCGGGCAGTGTGAGGGTGAAGCGGGTGCGGCCACCGGTTCGCTCGAAGGACACGCCGCCACCATGTTCATCTGCGACCATTTTGACCAGTGCCAGCCCAATCCCAATGCCTTCCGGTTTCCCCGTCACAAAAGGATCAAACACACTCAGCGAGAGTTCTGCAGGGGGGCCGAGGCCAGAATCTTCCACCGTCACTGCCAGCATCGTCTGCCCTGTGGCCGCACGGAGCCGTTCTGCAGAGATCTGCACGCTTCCGTGGGATGGGGCTGGCTGCTGAGAAGTGTTGCTGGTCACGGCAGACGCGGCATCGATGGCATTAAGAGCGAGGTTGACCACGGCGGCGCGGAGGCTCTCTCGGCGTCCCAAGACCACACCATCGGCCACAGTGGAGACCGTCAGCTGCACACCAGCGTGGGCTGCGCGGGGATCGACCAGTTCCTGAACTTCCTCGAGCAGCATATCGAGTGGGACCAGGCTGTGGGCCGCCTCGCTGCTGCTGCCCAACGCTAAGAGGCCGTGGACTTCTTCCTCCATGATGTCGAGCTGGCGACGGGCGACCGTCAGGCTCTCATCCGGTGTATCCACACTGGCGGCGGTGCAGCGTGAGCGATGCAGGTCGAGCGCGAGCCGTGCACCGGTGAGCCCGTTGCGAAACTCATGGGCAAAGCCGGCGGCGAGCTGGCCGAGCAGCCGCTGTCGTTCGCTCGCGGCAAGGGAGTCACGGAGGCGTGCCAGGGCAAGGCTCATCGCATTGAAACTCACCACGAGTCGGCTGATCTCGTCGGAGCTCCCGGAGGGCGACTTGGTGTCGTCGAGAGTGCGCCCGAAGTCGCCAGCGGCAATCTGGCTGACATGCTGCTCGATCCTACTGATGCGTCGAGCGAGCCGATCGGTGGCATGCACACCCAGCGGCACGAGGACCGTGAGCGTCACCGCGGCCACCGCCAGTACCGGCCAGATCGCATCGAGCAACGCCCGCGAATAGCCGACGGTGGGCGTGAGCACGAGGACTGTTTCTGGGCGGACGCCCGTGGATCGCACCGCAGCGACGGAGTAGCGATTCCCCGCTACTGGAACGATGCCCAGCGAGGTATCAAAGGCAAACACGGGGCCGAGGAGGCCACCGAGTGCTCTGGTCAACTCAGGCTCCACGGCGAAGGGCAGGGTCGACTGCACAACGCTCTGCTGACCCCAGACGACGAAGTGATTGCCTGTCAGACTGGCTAAGGCGTTGAGCACTGCCGGGGAGAATGCCACCCGTGAGGAGGCGAGCGTTTCAGCAACCTGCCGCTGACGCAGGGCGATCGCTTCACTGTGGCGTCGGGCTGCAAGCCAGGCGGCAAATCCCACATTGGCCAGCACACCGGCCACGAGGAGTCCCACAACAGGCAGCAGGAGCTGTCGCGCCAACGGTCGGGCTGTCTGTGGTGGCATGATCCCTCCCTGCGGTCGCTGCCACACACAGCATGCCGCAGTGACATCGTAGCGATGTTGCGGGTCTTAGAAGGCCACCACCAGCTGGGTCTGAATCGCCGTGCCTGTGTAGCCCGCTCGGTAGGGATAGATGAAGTTCTGGGCTGGGCTCTTATTGATCGAAAGGGCCTCAAGTGTCAGTCGCGCCTGGCGAGACTGCTTGATGTACCAGTTCATGCCGCCGCCATACTCCTGGCCGGTGCCGTAGGGGCCGGTGACCACGCTTGAGCGAGCGTAGACCTCATAGCTGCGGGGCACGAGGCACCAGGAAAGGTATGCCAGGCCACCATGGTCGTAGATGCTCTCTCGCTCAAAGCTGCCGGTTCCCTGGAAACTGTCGAGCAGTCGAAAGTAGTACTCAAAGGCAACGCCGACGCCACGCCATTTCCAGGCTGCATCGACGGTCATCAATCGATACACGAACTGGTCAACCTGCGAGTCGGGCCCGAGGGCGTTCGGCAGACTCAGTGGTGTGCCATCCGAGAGACGCACCACTGTGTCTTCCGGGTTGTTTCCAGGAATAGGGAGTGCGTTTGTGAGGGCGTAGGCTCCCGTGGTGCCTAGCCGAACGGCGGCTTCATCGTGAATCTCCATGTCAGAGCCACCGAGACCGAACGGCCCGAGTGGTTCCCACCAGATGTTCCCCGCCCAGGCCATGGATGTTCCCCGCCGAAGGACACCAGTGGTGCCGCCATCGATCGCATTCCAGACACCTGCGACGTACCGAACTTCACCATCGAGCAGACTGCCGCTTGCCTGTGCACCTGGGGAAAAGCCGGGACGAAAAAAGGTGTTGGCCATGCTGCGGTCAACACCGATCGTCCAGGGGTTCATCTGCGTCCACTCACGCGTCGCAGAGACGATCGACATGCCGGCGCCGATGCTGGCGGCATCGCTAAACTTCCAGCCCGCCAGTCCAATGGGCACGACGCCAGAGCGGATGCCAACATTCGTCGTGCCGAAGAGAGCGAAGTTGTAGAAGAGTCGCTCGTCTGCAACATGCCCATTGAGCGCCAGAAGAAACCTGTTGATGTTGAAGGTGTTGATGTTCTCGACGGGTCGCACGTTGCCTGCTGAGTCGATCCACGAATCCTTACTGCGGGCAAACTCAAACCATCGCAACTGCATGAAGCCGCCAAGCGTCATCGCAAACGGGAACTGCCCATGACTCGGGCTGGTGTTCACCAGCAGCACCCCCTTCGGAGGCACAAAGTCTGTGGCAGGGAGATACTGTGGCCGCGGGATTCCGGCGAGCCGCCTGTTCACTTCGCTCTCAATCAGCGTTTCGATCTCGGCACGGGTCAGCGGATCATGCTCAGCGGGCAGAAGCCCTCGAGAGACAAGCTCACCTGCGTCTAGCGAATCCTGAGGGTCCTGCAAAACCGTCGTCGGTTCCAGGCTCGCGGCCGCCGGTGCAGCCGCCGCTGGCAGCTCGGTCGGCAACTGAGCGTTGGCAGACCGCATTGCCGTCGGGCTGCACTGCACCAACAGCCATCCCGCGAACAGCGGCATGACCAGCGAGCGTCGAAGGCGGCGGCAGCCGTGCTGGTGTGTGAAGAACTGCATCACGTTCCCGTTAAACCATCGGGTGGGACTGGGGAGAGTCTGCAGGTTTTTCTGGCAGGGGAAGCTGGGGGAACTGGGGTGTGTTTGGCCCGCCTGGTGGTGGGCTCGGGGAAGCCCGATGCGTCTCCGCCGGACGTTCGCTGCGGCCCCTCCATGGGCCTTCGCTCTCTCGAGGTTCTGCTCGCTCTCGCCTTCCAGGCTTCACTCGCAGAACCACGCCGGCGGATCCGCATCGGGCTCCCCCTCGCTAAAAGAGAAGGAAGGATCCCTGGCGAGTCTGGCAGGCGTCATGCCTTCGCAGCATCAACCGATGAGGCGGAGGGGACGGCGGGTGCTTGAGGAGCGTTCGAGGTTTTCGCCACTTCGGTGAGCCCTGAACCGCCGCAACAGTCCACGGCGAAAAAGTCCAGCGACGAGACATCTGCCGCCCCGCAGACGGTACCCGCTCCGTGGTGGGCTCTCCCTCGCTTGTGTGCGGCGGTTCCGCTGCTCAGCGGCTGCGGCCGGCAAGTCGCATCACGACCCAGTAGAAGACGGGGGTGAAGAAGATGCCGAAGAGGGTGACGCCCAGCATTCCTGAGAACACAGCGGTGCCGAGAGAGATCCGCATTTCGGCTCCGGCCCCACGGCCAATCAGCAGCGGCACCACGCCGAGAATAAAGGAGAACGCCGTCATCAGGATCGGCCGTAGCCGTGAGGTGGCGGCCTCAAGGACAGCGTCATAGAGCGGCACGCCGGCGGCTTCGCGTTGCTTGGCGAACTCCACGATCAGAATTGCGTTCTTCGCCGAGAGGCCGACGAGCACCACGAGGCCGATCTGGGTGAAGATCGTGTTGGCCATGCCAGTGATCCAGACGCCGGTGATCGCGGCAAGGAGGCACATCGGCACGATCAGGATCACCGCCAGTGGCATCGACCAGCTCTCGTACTGGGCGGCGAGAACAAGGAACACGAACACCGTGCCGAGAAGAAAGACAAAGGTGGCAGTGTCACCAGCGAGGATCTGCTGCAAAGCGAGCTCGGTCCACTCAATATCCATGCCTGGCGGGAGCACGCCTCGACCGACGGGGGGTGGTGCGGCGAGGGCCTCAAGGATTGCAATCGACTCGCCGGAGCTCGTGCCTGGCAGTGTGCCGCCGGAGACGTCGGCGGCGGGATAGAGGTTGTAGCGTGTGATGATGGCTGGGCCGGTGGTATCGCGAACGGTGGCCAGTGTGGCCAGAGGCACCATGGCTCCGGCGGAGTTGCGGACCTTCAGCTGGCGGATGGCCTCTTCGCTCATGCGGAAGGGGGCGTCGGCCTGCACGTTCACCTGCCAGTTGCGACCGAAGGCAGTGAAGTCGTTGACGTAGGCGCCACCGAGATAGACCTGCAGCGTGCGGGTGACCTCATCGAGTGGGATCCCCTGGGCTTTCACCTTCGTGCGGTCGATGTCAATAAACAGCTGCGGCTGGTCAGCCCGGAAGCTGGTGAAGACACCCGCGATGCCTGGCTGGGCGGCAGCGGCTTCGACCAGAGATTCGGCGGCAGCGTCCAGAGCGAGCGGCCCCTGATTGGTACGGTCACGAATCTCCAGCTTGAAGCCACCGGTGCGGCCAAGGCCGTCGACCGGTGGAGCACCAAACGCGACGACGGTGGCCTCGCGGATTGTGGCGAACTTCTGTCGCAGCGTTCGCAGGAGGTTCGTCGCGGATTTGGCTGGGTCGACCTGCCGCTCAGCGAACGGCTCCAGGAGCACAAACATGCCGCCGGCATTGGACTGGTTGACGCTTGAGATCAGCGAGTAGCCGGTGACGGAGATCACATGGGCTACTCCAGGGGTTTCCAAGGCGATCGTCTCAAGTTCACGGACGACCGGATCGGTCCGCTGCAGGCTCGCGCCTTCCGGCAGGGTGCAGTCCACAACGAGATAGCCCTTATCCTGCTCAGGGATAAAGCCAGTTGGAACGTTGGTGAAGCCGACGTAGGTCAGACCCATCAGGCCGGCGTAGATCCCCATCACGAGAATCGCCACTCGCACCAACCGGCCGACAGCTTTTCCGTAGGCGTCGGTGGTGATCTCAAAGAAGAGATTGAACACATGGAAGAACGCAGCCAACACTCGGTTGACCAGCGGTGTGGCCAGCCAGCCGAGAAGCCCGCCAATGGCAAAGACGGCGAGTCGCACGAGCCATGTCAGCACACCGAGCGACAGCCAGCCATCGCTCGATCCGGCGCCGGCTGCCGGCAGGCCTCCAGGCAGCATCCCACCCACAGCGGCCAGCACCTGGGCTTCCGACAGCCACATCACCAGTAGCCCACCAAGCAGGGCTACGCCAGTGGCTGGCAGGGCTCGCTTCGCGGCAGCCGCCTGGGTGTTGCTGGCCGACTCAGCCTCATGGCCACGAAAGAGGACCACCGCCATTGCTGGTGAGAGCGTCAGTGAGTTGAACGTGGAGATCACCGTGCTCGCGGCGATCGTGAGGGCGAACTGCTTGTAGAACTCGCCGCTGATGCCCGCAATAAACGCTGTCGGCACAAACACGCTCACGAGCGCCAACGAGGTGGCGATCAAGGCGCCGGAGACCTCGCTCATCGTCCGTCGTGTGGCCTCCCGAGACGAGAGGCCCTGAGCGAGCCAGCGTTCGACGTTCTCCACGACCACGATGGCATCATCGACAACGACGCCGATCGCCAGCACGAGCCCAAACAGCGAGAGATTGTTCAGCGTGAAGCCGAGGCCAGCCATCACCGCAAAGGTTCCGATCAGGGAAACCGGCACGGCGAGCATCGGGATCAGCGTTGCCCGCCAGTCCTGGAGGAAGATCAGCACCACGAGGAAGACCAGCACCACCGCTTCAAAGAGCGTCTTGACCACCTCTTGGATGCTCTCCTCAACAAACACCGTGGTGTCGTAGTGGATCGCATAGTCGAGGCCTGCGGGAAAGTCGCGGGCGAGGGAGGCCATCTCCTGGTGAATCGCATCGGCCGTTTCAAGGGCGTTGGAGCCGGGCAGCTGGAAGATGGCGATCGTGACTGTCGGATCACCATCGAGCCGGCTGCCCATCTCCTCATCTTTCGCTCCCAGTTCCACACGACCGAGATCACGAAGCCGAACGATGCCTGAGGAGCGGGCGGGCCCCGCAGCTGACGTACGGCCACCGAGCGGGTCTGGGCCAGCCTTCACGATCACATCGGCAAACTCATCCGCAGTTGGCAGTCGGCCGGTGGTGTTGATCGGCAGCTGGAAGTGAATCACCCCGGAGGTCGGTTCACTGCCGAGCCGGCCGGCGGCGACCTGAGCGTTCTGTTCGCGGAGCGCCTGCACAACGTCGCCAGCGGAGAGGCTTCGCGCTGCGAGTTTGTCGGGATCGAGCCAGACCCGCATCGCATAGTCACGGCCACCGAGAAAGCTGACGTCACCGACACCGGAAATACGAGCCAGAGCATCCTTGATCTGCAGGGTTGCGTAGTTGCTGAGGTAGAGCTGGTCGTAGCGGCCATCCGGGGAGGTGAGGTTCACACAGAGCAGAATGCTCGGGGACTTCTTTTTGACCGTCACGCCTTGCCGGAGCACTTCCTCAGGCAGCTTTGCTTCAGCGATCGCGACCCGATTCTGGGTGAGTACCTGAGCCTGGTCGATGTCGGTGCCGAGGGTGAAGGTGACCTCGATGGTAGACGTGCCATCACCGCTGCTCTTACTGGAGATGTAGAGCATGTTCTCCACACCGTTGACCTCCTGCTCAATCGGCGTGGTCACTGTGTCGGCCACGACCTGGGCACTGGCTCCTGGGTAGACCGCCGTTATCGAAATCGTCGGTGGAGCAATCTCGGGATACTGGCCCACCGGGAGACCACTCAGCGCAACCAGACCCACGATCACGATCACGATCGAGAGCACGCTGGCAAACACAGGCCGGTCGAGAATGGAAGCAAACATGTCAGTCGGCAGCCGCGGTGGGAGCGGTGGGAGCAGCAGCGGTTTCGTCAGACTCAGCTTCGTGTGGACGTACGGTGATTCCAGGCCGAACCCGGTTGAGCCCGCTGGTGATCACCCGGTCGTCATCCTCAAGACCCGCCTCGAGAACCCGCATGCCGTCACGGAGAAACCCGAGCGAGACCTCCCGCTGTTCGACCAGGTCCTGCCCATCAACGACGAAGACAAACTTGTTGCCTTGGTCGCTGCCAATGGCCCGTTCAGGAATCAGCAACGCTGACCGTGGGTCACCAAAGGGCAGCCGCACGCGAGCGAACATGCCGCTCATCATCAGTCGATCGGGGTTCGGGAGCACCGCCCGGCAGCGAACCGTACCAGTGCCTTCAAGGACGGCAATGTCGACGAAGTCGAGCAGGCCCTGATGCGGGAAGCCCTCGTCGGTGACGAGCTGCACATCGACGGGGATCTCAAGTTCTCGTATGTCTCGCCATTCCGGTGCGGCCTCGCCGGTGTCGCCGATCTTTTCCAGGGCCCGCTGTCGCGCCAGAATCAGTGACCGCTCGTCGGTGTCGAAGGTCACGTAGACAGGATCAATGCTCGCCACAGCAGTCAGTGTTGTGGCCGTGGCATCTGTGCCCGCGACCAGATCGCCCACCTCCACGAAGCGGCGGCTGACGCGGCCTGTGACCGGCGAGGTGACCTGGCAGAACTCAAGATCGAGGTCTGCCTGTTCCCGCTGTGCGGTGGCGGCGGCGAGCATGGCTGCGGTGGCGTCCCGTTGAGCGACGGCAATCTCGTACTCCTCTTGGGTCACCGCCCCCTTAGGTAGCAGCTTCTCCTTACGGACCACCTCATTCTTCTGCTCGGCGAGGATCGCCTGCTGCTTGGCCATTTCGGCAGCAGCGGAGTCGCGGGCAATCGCGTAGGGCCGCTGGTCGATCGTGAACAGCAGATCTCCCTCGCTGACGTCCTGCCCGTCGATGAAGTGAATGGCGGTCACAAAGCCGGAGACCCGGGCCTTGATCTCAACTTCCTGGACCGCTTCGATGTTGCCGGTGAACTCAACGGTATCGACGACTTCCTGGCGGGTGGGGCGGGTGACGCTGACTTCTGGCGGCGGGAGTTCTGCAAGCGTCGGCGGCGGCCGGCCGCAGCCGAGCAGGAACAGACTCACAGCCCCCAGCCAGCAGATTGCCAGGAGACATGGGCGTCGTGGTTGCGAAAATGGAGGAAACAGCGTCGGCATGGCGGAGCACACTCGCGATTCTCGGCGGGGAAAAACGTGTTTGCAGCGTACCCCTTTGGAGGAGGCGGTGGCTGATTTTTTTGAAGTTTTGGCTGGTAAATCGAGTGTCTCTGCTTAACAATCATCCCTGTCTGTGGGGTTGGAACGAAGGGTTCGGATGTGTCCGCCCTTCTCGCTATGAGTTCCCGAAGGTTGCGGAGGGCCACTCACCATGCCAGACGTCTTGGACTCTCTTCTTGGACCAAATGCACTTGGTCTGATCGGGGCTGCTGTTGGCGGCCTTGTCGTGTTGATGTTCTTGTTTCGGGTTGTGTTCGGCAGAAAGAAAAATGTCGATCCACTGATTGAGACGAAACACCTTGTCGATCTCTCTGAGATCCCACTGCCAGAGGATGGCCCCTACGGTCTGCGGGTGCAGAACCTTCCCGGAAAGCTGGGCGTGGTGGTCTTTGCACCGCTTGGCAAGATCAAGCCGCCAGCCGCCGACGAGACCTTCGCTGTGCTCAACACGGTGGTACCGGGGCTGGGAAAGATGGCCCGTCGAGACAACCCGATTGTGCAGACCTGGTCCAATCAGGTCAGCGTGACCGGCTTTGCCAACACGCTTGCTCGGCACTTGATGGTGCCCGGGCGTGATCTCACCGACACTCCCTGGTGTCTGCTCGTTGGCAAACTCAAGCGACCCGAGGGGCTGATGGTGGTCGGGCTTGCGATCGGCATGGAAGCGCCGAACAACCTCGGCGTGATTCGTCTCAATGACGAAACCCAGTGGCTGCAGTTTCTGCAGGTCAATGCTCGGGCCGATTGAAGCGGCTCCATTCAGCGGCTGTCGGTCGCCCCCGTCATGATTTCAGCCTTTGTGGTCATACCGATGCGGAGTGCGGCCGGAGGAGTTGTGGGTTTCACGAGCACCGGATACTCCACCACGTTGTCGTTGAGCCAGGTGGTGGGTTCGGGTGTCGTGCCGATGTCGACAACCCGTCCGGCAAATGACTGCTGCGGTAGTGCGTCACAGACCAGCGTGACCTCCTGCCCAGTGGCGACCCGCGCGATCTGAGACTCGTGAACGCGGACGCGGACCTGCAGCTCTGCAAGGTTCGGCATCGTGAGCAGGACCTGCCGTTCGCGGATGACACTACCGGCCGTGAGCGTCGCCGCCTGTCCTCGGGCCGGCCGTGGCTGGGCGTGCAGGACGAGGCCATCGTGTGGAGCGCGGACTTCGCAGGCCGCGAGCTGGGTTTCAATGGCTTCCAGTTCCGCCCGGCAGACAGACAACCGGGCCCTGGCGGCATCGAGTTCAGCCTGACTCTGGCGAGTTTCAGCGGCCGCTTCAGTCTCTGCCAGGCTCAGTTCGAGCTCCGCCTCCCGAACGGCCAGCTCCCGCTCCGCTTCTGCCTGAGGACGAATGTGATCAGCGAGCAGCTGCTGTGCCTCCTCAAGTTCTGTCAGTTCTGCTTTGGCTTCTTCAATCGCCAGCGCCCGCATGCGATTGGCTCGTGCCGCGGAATCTGGTTCCTGCTGCAACAGGTCGACCCGGTTCTGGGCGATGCGGATCTGCCGCGCGAGCCGACGGCCCTCCAAGGCGAGTTCTCCGTTCTCACCAAGCACCGCCGCACGGGAAAGCTGTGCCGCCTTTAACCGCTGATGGGCGAGAGGGATGCCCGCCTCTGCCCGCTGTTTTACCGCCGCGAGGGCGGCTTCTGCGGTCGCGACAGCTGCTGTGGCCTCGGCATGCTGTTGCTGGTGCGTGTTGCGTGCGGCCTTGAGCTGCCGGTCATCAAAGGCGAAGAGCAGATCGCCTGTTGCGACCGTGGAACGATCCGGAGCAATAAAGCGGAGAGTTGTCTCACCGCGGACATCACTGCGAAACTCGATGACATCACTGCTTTCGACCACGCCTTGCTCCACAATGGTGCGGTCGAGCCTCGCAGCAAGCGCGGCTGACGCCTCGGCAGAGAGACCACGAAAGATCGGCGTCTCGCCGGTCTCCTCGGCGGCGGCTGGGCAGGCAGTCAGGGCCGTCACCAGGAGGCTGAGGCATGTGCAACAGCGAACGCGACGGATCGTCAATGTGCGGAACCGTTGAGGAGTCATGGAGTGGATCCTGTGCGAGGGCGTTCGGCTTCCAGAGCACGCAGGGTTTTCAGGGTATCGATCACTCGGTACGACTGGTCCTGATGGCGAGCCTCGAGCAGCTTGCGAACGATCACCGCGGCTGGTGACACTTCTGTCCAGGCGGCCAGCTCCAGTTCAATGCCGCTGAGTTCGAACTCCTGCAGTTCAAATGCACCGGCGGTTCGTGTGACAACGCGATCGCCGAGCCGTGATCGCATCGTGGAAAGCGGCAGGTACACGTTCAGCCGACTCGTCGGATCGTCAGCGGTGAGCGTGCCGATCACCACAACGTAGTGTCTGCCGATTCGCACGCACTGGCCCACAGCATCCCCGGAGGGAAACAGCCGCTGTGTGACACCGCTGCCGAGCACCGCCACGTTTCGCAGTCGGTCGAGGTCTGTCTGCGTGAGGAAGCGGCCGGTTTCAACTGTGCATCGATGCAGGTCGGCATACTCAGGGGTCGTGCCGATCAGCTGGCCGGTCTGCAGCCGCTCGCCCACCCGCAGGTCCTGCTGGAGCGTGCGAGTTGGCACTGCTCGCACCAGCGTCGGAAGCGTCTGCACGAGTGCGTGGTAGTCGTCGATGGTGAGGCCGAACCGACTCTGCCCAGCGGAGCGGTTCGGAGGAACGACGGTCTCGACGAGCACCAGCGGCTTTGGTGGCATCTCGCGGGGGCCTGCGGCGGCTGCCGGTGGGCACACTGTCAGAAGGCACACTGTCGGTAGGCACAGAACCGCGGTGGCGAGCGAGGCGAGTCCACGGACCACCCAGCGGCTGCAGGCAGCCTTCGTAGCGGCAAAAACTGGCACCGGCAACGTTCGCGAGATGGTGGGGGTGTTGGTCATCGGCTGCGGAAACCCCAGAAAAGACCCCGGTTTTTTGGCGGGCTACACTACAGAGAGCAAGAGACCCCTTCCTTAGCGTAATGAAAGTGAGCGGCAGTGTCTGAAGAGTCTGGTTCGCTGTTTGGTCAGCGGGTGTCGGTTGAGCAGGTGGAAGAGGGGCATGAACTGGCTCCCAAGTTCGATGCCGCCGGCTTTATCCCTTGCGTGACGACCGACTTCACGTCGGGCGAGGTGCTGATGGTGGCGGTGATGAACCGCGAGGCCTTCGCCAAGACGATCGAGACGGGCGAGGCCCACTACTTCAGCCGCAGCCGGCAGTGCCTCTGGCACAAAGGCGCGACCAGCGGCCTCGTACAGAAGGTGGTCGAGATGCGGATCGACGACGACCAAGACTGCGTCTGGCTGCGGGTTGATGTGGCCGGCGGGGCGAGCTGCCATGTGGGCTACCGCTCCTGCTTCTACCGTAAGGTGCCGGTGGGCGAGCAGCGGACTGCCGGGCAGGCGCTTGAGTTTCTTGAGAGCGAGAAGACGTTTGACCCCAAGGCGGTCTACGGCGACGCCCCGAATCCTACGCAGCTGTGATGGTTGCATGAGCGGTTGGATCGGCGGTGGCTTCGTGAGGCGACTGCTTGAGAACGGCTCGCATCCTCCTCGACGCTTGAAGATGGAGACAGCGGATGTTTGACAATCCCGAGAGCAGCGACGAGCCCACGCAGCTGGCCCTGGTGCGGCAGCTGAAGTTTTGCGCGGGCCACCGGCTCTACCGCCATGAGAGTAAGTGCGCCTTCTTCCATGGCCACAACTACCGGGTGGACATCGAGGTGGTGCCAGCGGCCGGCGGCCGCGAGGTCGATGTGGTCGGCCGCGTGATCGACTTCTCGATGATCAAGCGTCGGATGCTCGGCTGGCTCGATGCCAACTGGGATCATGCGTTTCTGGTGTTTGAAGAAGACGCGAACGCCTTGGCCGCCGTGCAGATGGTGGAGCCCACGAAGTATTTCGTGATGCCCTGGAACCCGACCGCGGAAAACATGGCCCGCTATCTCTTAGAGGTTGTCGCGCCCAACGTGCTTGGCGATCTCGGGGTGGTGGCCCGGCGGGTGGCCGTCTGGGAGACCGATGAGGCCTGCGCGGTGGCGATCCGCGGCGGTGACCTCGCCGCGGCTCCGCAGCTGGCCGAAGCCGTCTGCGTCGACAGCCGTTCGTGAGCCCAGCGGCTCTGCAGCACGCGTACAGACCACACCCAGACCACACGCAAGGGATGACAGCGAATGACCCAGGCAGCAGGCGGCGAGGCATTTCCCGGCAGGTTTCCCACCACGCGGCTCCGCCGCACCCGACGGCATCCCTGGCTGCGGTCGCTGGTCACCGAGACGCGGCTCTCTGTGGAGAACCTGATCTGGCCGCTGTTTGTGCATGACCTGCCTGAGGCGGAGGCGGTGCCGGCGATGCCTGGCGTGTCGCGGCTCTCGATTGAGGGCGTCGTTGCCGCAGTGGGTGAGGCGGTCAGTCTCGGAATCCCGGCGATCGCCCTGTTTCCCGTGATCGACCCGAGCCTGAAGACCGACGACGGAGCCCACGCCGTCGATCCCGACAACCTCGTCTGCCGCTGCGTGCGGGCGATCCGCGCGGCCCACGGCGATGCGATCGGGATCATCTGCGACGTGGCCCTCGATCCCTACACGAGCCACGGCCACGATGGGCTGCTCGAGGACGGGCAGATTCTCAATGACGCGACCGTTGAGGTGCTGGCCCGGCAGGCGGTGGTGCTCGCTGAGGCTGGCTGCCCAGTGGTCGCCCCGTCAGACATGATGGACGGCCGCGTGGGGGCGATTCGGGCCGCGCTCGACACGCATGGCCATGAGAGCGTGGCGATCCTTTCCTATGCCGCTAAGTTTGCCTCGGCGTTCTATGGCCCCTTCCGCAGCGCCGTGGGCAGCGCCGCCAACCTCGGCACCGGCGATAAGAAGACCTATCAGATGCATCCGGCCAACAGCGACGAGGGCCTTCGTGAAGTGGCCCTCGACATTGCCGAAGGCGCCGACATGGTGATGGTCAAGCCAGCGATGACCGCCCTCGACATGATCCATCGCGTGAAGAGCGGCTTCGGGATGCCCACTTTCGCGTATCAGGTGAGTGGTGAATACGCGATGATCCATGCGGCCGCCGCCGCGGGCATGCTCGACCTCGAGGCTGCCATGCTCGAGAGCCTGCTCTGCATTCGCCGGGCTGGAGCGGATGCCGTGCTTACCTATTTTGCCCCGGTTGTTGCTCGCAGCCTGTGAGCAGCGGAAAGCGGGCGGGTAACGCAGTTGTCAGGAAACGATTCGGGAGAAGTCTGCCGGCTGTGCCGATTCTAGGGGTGTGGAAGGCTGGGTGGTTCGTGCTGCCAGCCTTGCGGCTCCGAGAAGAGGTTTCGGGCAGATGTGTGTTCGTGTGGTGGCTCCAAGGCGGTGTGGGCAGTTGGCCACGTGGGCGTTGGCTGCAGCGGTTTGCGTGGTGGTGGCCGCTGGACTCGCTGCCGCGGAAGACGATGGCCGGCTGCCAGAGAGCGTGGTCGATGCAGCCCGCTTTGATCGGCTCGCCTTTCAGGTGAATGCGGCCACCGGCGGCGAGCTTCCTCCGCCGGCCGTTCAAGCAGGGGCGGAGCCGGAAGAGGTGCCGATCCTCGCGCCTGATCAGCCTGGCAACATCCGCGCAGGATCCGGGGAGACCTTTGAAGCTGGGCCCGGAGCGAACCAAGGCCCAGTGCTCGACCCCAATCAAGTCGGCAACATTCGCCAGCGGCTCCGCGAGCTCGAAGGACGCATGGGCGAGTATCCGCTCATTCGGCTCAGTGGGTTCTTCCAGCTTGATGATGGCCTCTACAGCCAGTCGGCAGCGAGCATTGGCCGCTACGGCGACATGCAGAACGGCGTCAGTTTTCGCCGGGCCCGTCTGCAGGCGATTGGCGAACTCACCGAGTTCATGGCCTACACGATCGAACTCGACTTTGCGCAAGGTGGACGTCCGAGCCTGCTCGACGTGTGGGGTGAGATCGACGAGATCCCCTGGCTCGGTACGATCCGGATTGGCCAGTTTCGCCAGCCGGGGCTGATGGACTCCTGGACGAGTGTGCGACATCTCGACTTCATGGAGCGGTCCGCTGCCTTTCAGGCAGTCGATCCCTTTCGCCGCGTGGGCATCATGGCCTACGCGATGAGCGACAGCGAACGGACTCAGTGGGCGGCGAGTGTCTATGCCACTGGTTTCACATTCTGGGACGGTCAGCAGATTTACCGCACGTTTGGTGACAACCGCTTCGGAGCCCAGCTTAGTGATAACGGAGGCGTTTCCTTTGGGAGCCGCATCTCTCATCTCCTCTATTACGACGAGCCTACTGAGGGTCGTTACCTGCTGCATGTGGGGACGGGCTTCGTGTTTAGCCAGCTCGGTGGAGAGGGCGATAGTCTCTCCACGGGCAAGGCCTACAACTCGTCTGCCTTTCCCGAGTTTTTTGTCGGAGACCCCAACGGTGGTGGCCTGACTGCAGCAGGTACCCCGTTTGTGCTGGATGCCGGCCGCATTCTGGCCAACAACTTCTGCCTCTATCACCTCGAGCTTGCCGGGAACTATGGGCCGGTGCATTTTCAGTCAGAAGCGATGCTTGAAACGATCAATCAGCAGGGTGGGCCGACGATGCTCCTGCCGACAGCCTACATGCAGGGCGGCGTGTTTCTCACAGGTGAGAAGCCCGGCTACCTCAAGCAGGCGGGCGTGTTTGACTACAACGTCGTGCCGCACACGCCCTTCTTCGGCACCGGGCGGCATGGACACGTGCGTGGCTGGGGAGCCTGGGAGCTGGCCTGCCGCTGGACCTACGTCGATATGTCGCTGGTGAACGTCAATCCAGACAACCAGCTCCAGAAAAACGTCTTAGGCCCACCGCCCTTCCCCAACTATGGCGTACTCAATGAGTCGACGGTGGGCATCAACTGGTGGTGGAATCGCTACACGCGGCTGCAGTTCAACTGGATTCACAGCATGCCCAACCTGCTCGGCTACGGCCTGGCACCGTTTGACATCTTCGGCACACGCTTTCAGGTCGAGTTCTGAGGCGGCTGGGCCGGGAGGCTGAACAGGGAAGAGGGCGACCATACGAATCAGGAAAGGATGCAAGGATGCAAAGGCGACTTGGGGTGATGCTCGCTGTGCTCGTGGCGTGTGTCGCCGTCGGCACGTGGGCGGATGAGACTCCTGTCACTCCTGTGGCGCCAGAGCCGGTCGCCACCAGCGATCCGAAGGCGGGGCAAGACGAGCCGCCAAAACCCGATGGCCACTGCGACCGCTGCGGCAGCTGCCAGAGCGTCCGCAGCGTATGCGTGGCGGTGCCGGTGGAACGCGAGAAGACCAAGATCTGCTGGAGCTACCGCTGCGAGCAGATCTGCATCCCAGGCCCGAGCATCTTCTGTGGCGAGACCTGCGAGTGTGACGAGTGCGGTCCGTGGTGGAAGCAGTGGTGGAAGCCGACCTGTGCCCACATGATCACCAGGCGGGTGCCTGTGAAGACCGAAGTCACTCGCAAAGTGCCCGGCTTTGAGTGGCAGGTGCAGGAGCGATGCTGCGGCTGTAATCCGCAGTGCTCGACACCGAAAACCAGCTGGCTCTCCTGCCTGTTAGGCCCCTTTGGGACGAAATGAGGCCAGCCGCTGGGGGTCGGTCTCCAGCCGTGGCGGCGATGGATGGCCGGTGTGGGCCAGGTCGACGCCGTAGGGGATCGCCGGAAAGACCGCATCGAGACATTCGCGGATGCTCTTCGGTCGACCGGGCAGGTTGACCACCAGAGCCCGCCCACAGATGCCAGCGGTCTGCCGCGAGAGGATCGCGGTCGGCACATACTGCAGCGATACCTGTCGCATGAGTTCGCCAAAGCCAGGCAAGAGCTTTGAACAGACCTGCTCTGTGGCCTCTGGCGTCACATCTCGCGGGGCGGGGCCTGTTCCACCGGTGGTGACCACCAGGCAGCATCCGTCCTCCACCATTGAACGGAGCGCAGTGGTGATCGCTTCAAGCTCATCGGGCACGATCTGCTCCCTCGGCTCCCAGGAAGACGTCAGCACCTCAGTGAGGTAGTCACGGATTGCTGGTCCACCCTCGTCGACATACTCGCCGCGGCTGGCCCGGTCAGAGACCGTCAGGATGCCAATGCGGGCAGCAGGATGGTGGCTTGGACTGGTCATCGTGGAGTTCTTTCAGACGAGGCTCTCAGGAGAACGCGGTCCGCAAATCGTCAGCCTGACGGCGGATGGCTCGCAGCTCGGCAGGCTCCTTGCGGTCGACGTTCTTCAGCTGCATCGTCATGCGGGGATTGCTGGCGAGAAGCGTGCGGTGACGGGCGAGGAAGTCCCAGTAGAGCGTGGTAAAGGGGCAGGCGTTGGGGCCACTGGCCAGCTTTGGATCGTAGCGGCACTGCTTGCAGGCATTGCTCATGCGATTGATGTAGGCCCCACTGGCGCAGTAGGGCTTCGAGGCCATCACGCCCCCGTCGCCATACTGGCTCATGCCGAGGGTGTTGGGCAGTTCGACCCACTCGACCGCATCGACATAGACCGCGAGATACCAGCGGTGCACCTCAGCAGGATCGACACCAAACAGCATCGCAAATAGGCCGGTGACCATCAGCCGCTGGATGTGGTGGGCGTAGCCGTAGTGCATGGTCTGTTCGACCGCATCCCGAAGACATGCCATCTCTGTCTCACCCGTCCAGTAGAGACTCGGCAGTGGCAGTGTGGCGCTGAGATGGTTGCGTCGTTCGTACTCCGGCATGAACTTCCAGTAGATGCCTCGCACGTATTCCCGCCAGCCAAGCACCTGACGAATGAAACCCTCGGTGGATTCGATGTCGGCTGCGCCCTGCCGCCAGGCGTCTTCAGCGGCCTGGACCACATCCCGTGGATCGAGCAGTTTGAGATTCATCGCGGCAGAAAGCCGAGAGTGATAGAGCCAAGGTTCACCGGTCCAGATCGCGTCTTGATAGGTTCCAAAACTCGGCAGGCGGTGGGTGAGGAAGTCGGTGAGCGCTCGACGAGCGTCGTCGGGAGTGACCGGCCAGTCGAAGGCGTCGAGGCTGCCGGGATGGTTTGCAAAGCGACCGTTGACCAGCTCAATCACTTCACGGGTGATCGCGTCAGCTGAAAAGCTGATCGGCTCGGGGAGCGTTCCAGGGCCACTCTTCGGAAAGGCTCCTCGGTTGGCAGCGTCGTAGTTCCACGCCCCACCGGCGGGCTCTCCCTCGTCCATCAGCACGTCAAACTTTTTTCGCAGAGGGCGGTAGAAGTATTCCAGCCGCAGCTGTTTCCTTGCGGAGGCATGCTCGGCAAACTCAGCCGGCGTTGAGAAGAAGTGACGGTCCTCACGGATCTCCAGCGGAATGCCGAGAGACTCCGCCGTTTCACGCAGGCTCTCACGGAGACGCCATTCGCCAGGCTCGACCACAATCAGTCGCTCAGGCTCCTGCTTGGTCTTACGGAATGCTCTCACGCTCGCGATTAAGGCGGCAGCCAAGCTCGCGGGCTCACGGGCCTGCTTTCTTGCAGTCAGCTCACGGTAGTTCACCGTGAAGCCACGGCTTTCGAGCCGTTGGCGGAAGTGCCGCATTCCGGAGAGAAACAGGGCGATCCTCGCCTTATGGCTCCAGACATGCTCCGACTCTTCGGCGACCTCAGCCATCCAGACCTGATCGCTGGCCGGATCAAAGCCATCGAACGCGGCGGCGGTGTCATCGAGCTGATCACCGAGCACGAGCACGAGATGACGCGGCATGGCTGGCAGATCCTACACCTGAGGCGGAGTTGTGAGCAGGCGAAGCAGTTCGTCGGTCTCGTCCCATCCGATACAGGCATCAGTGATCGACTGGCCGTAGACCAGAGACGAAGGATCGCTGCAGTCTTGCCGCCCTGCAACGAGATGGCTCTCCAGCATCACGCCTGCGATCGGCGAGGATTCTGCAGCCCGCTGCTGAAGGATGCTCTGCACCACGTCACGCTGTCGGCGATGGTCTTTGCCACTGTTGCCGTGCGAGCAGTCGACCATCACTCGCTCGTTGACACCTGCTGTGCGTAATGCAGCGACAGCAGCAGCGACCGATGCCGGATCGTCGTTGCGGCCGCGGTCGGAGCCGCGGAGGATCAGATGACAGTCAGGATTACCGGTGGTTTCCACGATCGCCACCATCCCCTGCTTGGTGACGGAAAGAAAGTGGTGGCTGTTGGAGGCGGCACGGATGGCATCGATCGCAATGGCAACTCGACCGTCAGTTCCATTCTTGAAGCCAACGGCACAGGACAGACCACTGGCAAGTTCGCGATGGACCTGACTCTCGGTCGTGCGGGCCCCGATCGCCCCCCAGCTGACAAGGTCTGCAATGAACTGCGGCGTGATTGTATCGAGGAACTCACAGCCGACCGCGAGGTCGAGTTCGGCGATGTCGACGAGCAGGCTGCGGGCGGCATGCAGGCCGCGATTGATGTTGAAGCTCGCATCGAGGTCGGGGTCGTTGATCAGCCCCTTCCAGCCGACAGTAGTACGCGGCTTTTCGAAGTAGACACGCATCACAATCTTCAGCGAGCCCGCAAGCTGTTTCGCCAGCGGTGCGAGGCGGGCTGCGTATTCCCGCGCCGCCGCTACGTCATGGATTGAGCAGGGGCCGACGACCACGAGCAGGCGGGGATCATTGCCCCGCAGGATCTCTTGGATTTCCTCACGATGCCGACTGATGGAGGCCGCGACACTGTCGGTGACGGGCATCTCTTCGAGCAGGATTGCGGGTGGAATCAGGGGCCGCAGCTTCTTGATACGGAGGTCGTCGGTACGGGGGCGTCCCCCGATGTCTTCAAGCATGTCGTCGCAGTGGTGAGGGGATATGGGGCAACGGGATCGAGACAGCTGCATTATGCCGCCGCAGGGCACGGCCGCGAGGTCGCGTTCGCTGTTGGAACGGCTGTGGTGGTCACGCAGGTGAGCGACCGGAGGCACTCCGTTCGTCGTCGGCATCCACTGCGTCGGCAATGGCTTCCTTGTGTCTCTCAAGTTCTTCGAAGACGGTGGTGATTTCTTGGCGGGTCGCCTTGAGCGTTGCGTGCATGGCCATGATCAGGGAGGCAGCTTCGCGTGCCTCACTGGCAAGTTCGTCCATCGGGGTTTCTGAGTTGTCGAGACGAACCAGGATCTCATCGAGCCGAGACTCCTTCTCTTCATAACTCAACTCCGCATGCTGCGGGTCACCCGGCTCCGCAGTGACCGCGGGCGAGGCCGTGGCGGCAGTTTTCTTAGCCATGTCGATGATTCCTCTGGAAAGCGGTGGTCTCGACCATATGCGGTCTGGCAAGGTCGGAATGAGCGGCTGGTTATGGCTGCCGGGTCGACGTTGCTTCAACCCGGCTATGAACGACACCATCGGCGAGGCTTGTGAGGAGCTGTTGTCCAGGCTCCACGGCTGCGGTGGTGGTGATCAGGCGGCCGTCGTGATCGCGAACAAGAGCATAGCCGCGGCGAAGCACCCGTTCGGGCCGCAGTGCCTCGAGTCGGTCTTCGAGACTCTTCAGCCGGCCTGCAGCAGCAGCCAGGGTGTGGGTGTATCGAGGCAGCCGCAGCCGCTGCTGCTGGTTTGCGAGTTGGGTGTGTCGCTGTTCGAGGCTGCGGCTGGTGACACGATTGGCCACCTCGGCGGCATCGTTGATGGTGTCGTGAGCATCTTTCACCCGATGTGTGCTGCCTGACCGCAGTGAGGCGACCGCTTCCGAAAGCCGGCTGTCGCGTGTGAAGGTCGCCTCGAAGGCAGCTGCACGCAGCCGTGCCAGGTGCGTGGCGAGCTGCGAGTCTGCGAGGGTCAGCAGTTTGCGGGTGCCTTGCGTGAGTCCAATGCCACTCCGCTCAAGCGTTCGTTCGGCGAGGTCGATCGGCCGCTGGGTCAGCATGTCGAGACGATCGACAGCCGCAAGCAGCCGGTCTTCAAGGCCTGCCAGCTGATGCACGAGTGCCTCAGCAACAGCAGTAGGCGTCTTAAACGAGGTATGGGCCACATGGTCGGGCACACCCGTATCGATCTCATGCCCGATTCCAACCCAGACGGGCACAGGCATCGCGGCGATGGCCCGGGCAACTGGTTCATTGTCAAACCAGGCGAGGTCGACCTGGGACCCGCCGCCACGGACGATGGCGACAAGGTCAATCGGCAGTTCGGCGAGGTGCTTGAGGGCCGCGACCACATCCCCTTCAAGTGCCTCTCCCTGCATCGCGGCTGAGGCCAGGATGACGCGAAAGGCGTAGCCGCTCTCACTGATCGTTCGGAGGAAATCGTTGGCAGCGGCGGACCCGGCGGCGGTGATCAGTCCGATCACCAATGGAGCGGCCGGGAGCGGGCGGCTGGCGTTGGCTTCAAGCAGTCCATCAGCGGCAAGCCGTTCGAGAATCAGCCGGCGGTTGCGGTCGATGTGGGCCTCGCCAAAGGTTGGATCCACATCATGAATCTGCAGCGAGAGGCCGTGAACTTCGTGGTAGGTAACGGAACAGAGAACGCAGATCTCGCGGTTTCCCTCGAGCAGTTCGCTCGCACCAGCGGCCTCCAGTTTGCGGCGAATCGCCAGCAGGTTGGACCGCCAGATCACGGCATTCATCTTGGCGACGGCTTGCCCGTCATCTTCCACATCGAGCAGTTCGCCATAGAAATGGCCAGAGCGTGCTGCCGAGCGAGCGACCAGCTGCGCCTTGAGCCAGAACTGCTTGGTCGAGACCTCCAGCAGAAGATCGCGGATCCGTCGGGTAACGGCGGCGAGCCGAAAGATTCGCGGCGGCTGATTGGCAGGAAGCTCAGGCACGGCAGGCACCAGGGGAAAACGACACGATCTTTCTCATCTCCAGCAGCCTTTCTCATACCCCGCAGCATGTGGATCAGCAGCGAGAGCTGCTCCTGCAGAAGGTCGCGAAACCGCTTCGGGCGAAAAGTGCACAAATGAACACTTCGTGAGTTTGGTGGCTTGCCAGAGAAACTGTCAACTCGACAGACCGATCACTTGACCCTGAGTCAACGTACCCCTATCATTATGCAAGTTGTTTGCATTTAGAGTTTTGGCGGCAACCTCGGGCAGTTTTTAACTGGAGCTCTCTGATGACTTCCATCATGCAGCGTCTGCGGCCACGTCGTTCGGGATTCACGCTGGTCGAACTGCTGGTGGTGATTGCCATCATCGGCACGCTGATGGGCCTGCTGCTGCCGGCAGTGCAGTCGGCGCGGGCAGCCGCTCGTCGCACGCAGTGCAGCAACAAGATTCGGCAGGTCACCCTCGGTGTGCTGATGTATGCCGATGCCCATCGGGGGCTGTTCCCCAGCGGCGAGCACCCGGGGCACGAGCATCATGACGACGACCACGCTGCCGCCTCGGCCGACGACGACCATGACCACGACGACCATGACCACGACGCCGAGGAGCATCATCTGCACTGGATCGGGGCCATCGGCCCGTTTGTGGAGCGGGTCGACTCGATCCGTATCTGCCCCGACGATCCGCTTGGCGACCTGCGGATGCAGGGGCTTCCTGGCTCGGGAATCGCCTACGTCGATCCTTTCTATCCCGACGAAGATGAGAGGTTCACGCCCCGCACGAGTTACGTCGCGAATGGCTACTTTGCATTCAGCGATGAGCCAGGAAAGACCGGGATTCGTTCACTGGAGCAGCTGCGAGCCCGCTCGAAGACGATCATGCTCTTTGAGAAGTTTTCTGACCTGCGGGTGCTGACCGATGTGCATCTGCAGGAGGAGGAACTCCTTGATGAGCATTTTGAACACACCCACTCACCGCACTGGTTTCACGACTATCCAGAGCAGCAGACCGTGCTGGAAGAAATCGCCAGCGACATCCAGCTCGCTCGGCACGGCACCGGGAGCCATTTCGCCTACGCCGACGGGCACGTCGCGTTGGTGCAGGAAGAGGCCATCGTTGACTGGGTGGCCCGCGGCTTCGATTTCGCTCAGCCGCAGTAAATCTCGGCCGGCACTGGCCAAAACGAAAATGCCGGTTACGCGGCGGCCGTGACTGCGGTTTTCTTCACAGAGGCGTTTCATTGAGCCACATCTGTGAGGACTGCCATGATTGCGATTGCCCCCCAAGCGAAGGCCCCCAAGCGATCTCTTTCCCGAGTGAGCCTGCGGACGACGCCTCCTGCAGCTTCCCGTGGAAAAACGGTCCGCACAGCAAAGTCTTCCAGCAAGGCCGTGGCGGTCGCGGCAAAGCCGCGGGTTCGGAAGACACCGCTGATGGCGGCTCGCGAGGCGTTCTTTGCCAGGCCAATCGACTTCATCCCCTGTCGAGAGTTCTCGAAGAAAAATGCGGAGAAGCTCGCGAGCACGCCGCCAGCCGATGCGGAAGTGCCGCTGGAGAAGCTTGGTGACAAGAGCGTCGCGGATGGCCCGATCTCGCCGTACATCGCTCGTCTCTACGACGCCCGGCTGCTGTCGAAAGAGGAGGAGCAGTTTTATTTCCGCCGGATGAACTGGCTGAAATACCACGCTGCAAAGCTTCGCAAGGCACTCGATGCCCGGCGTGCCACCCGCAAGCAGATGCAGAAGGTAGAGGCCCTGCTCGATGAGGCCGACACGGTGAAGTCGTTGATCATCACTGCCAACCTCCGCTTGGTGGTCTCGATTGCCAAGAAGTTTGTCTCGGCAGAGCTGCTGTTTGAAGATCTTGTCAGTGAGGGAAATCTGGCCCTGATGCGGAGCGTGGAGAAGTTCAACTTTGCCCTCGGCAATCGCTTCAGCACCTATGCGACCTATGCGATTCAGCGGCATTTCTATCGGCTCTCGCAACGATCGAGAAAGCAGTGGAACCGCTTTGTCTCCGACGACAACGCCTTGCATGCCCTGTCGGCGAGTGAGCGGGACACCGACCTCTGCACGGCCTCGCAGGTGCAGGCACTGAAGCAGACATTCGGCCGCTTCTTGGAAGAACTCGAGCCCCGCGAAAAGCAGATTGTTGTGGCCCGCTTCGGCTTCGATGGTGAGGCTCCTCGGACTTTTCGTGAGCTCGGCAGCCAGATGGGTGTCTGCAAGGAACGGATTCGTCAGATCCAAGGCCGTGCGATGGACAAACTGCGGCTGATGGCTGAAGACGCCCGGCTTGCTCAGACAGTGGGAGACTGGCTGTAGTGTCATCCCAACGGGTGCTGGTGATCGGTGGCGGTGGCGGTATCGGTTCTGCTGTTGCCAGGGGTCTCGTTGCCGCGGGGAACCGTGTGTTCCTTGCTGGACGTGATGCTGGCCGATTGGCTCAGGTTGCTGAAGAACTCGGGGCCCAGACCGCATCGGTCGATGCCACAGACTTCGCGGCGGTTGACGCCCTCGCAGATCAGGCGTCCGCATCGCTTGGCGGACTGACGGGAGTTGTCTGCTGTGCTGGGTCATTGCTTCTCAAGCCGGCACACCTGACGTCAGCTGACGAGTGGCAGGCGACGCTTGCTGCCAACCTCACCACCGCGTTTGCGACGGTGCGTGTCGCCGGAAGACTGTTGAAACAAGACGGTGGGTCGGTGGTGCTTGTGTCGAGTGCCGCAGCTCGAATCGGACTGGCCAATCATGAAGCGATCGCTGCGGCCAAGGCTGGAGTTGCTGGGCTGGTCCTGTCGGCTGCTGCGACGTATGCCCGTGCGAGGATCCGCGTCAACGCCGTGGCCCCTGGGCTTGTCGACACGCCACTTGCACGTGGGATCACGAGCAACGATCTTGCGACCAAGGCATCTATCGCCATGCATCCGCTCGGTCGGCTCGGCAGGCCAGAAGATGTCGCTCGTGGCATTCTGTTCCTTCTGGATCCAGTCAACGATTGGGTGACCGGGCAGATGCTTGGGGTTGATGGTGGCCTCGCCGACCTTAAGACTCGTAGCGGATGACTGCAGCTGCATGTGTGCACGACGCAGCAGGAGTTCGCTGTGAAAGCATCAGATCCCCAAGCTCAGCTGCCTGCTGTGCTGCTCCTTCAGCTGTTCGCTTCGATCTTCATGGTCGGGGTGATTTGGTATGTGCAGCTGGTGCACTACCCGCTGATGGCTGGCTGGCCACATGACGACTTCCCACGCTGGGAGGCGGCCCACCGGCAGCAGACAGGCTTCGTGGTGGTGCCGGCGATGCTTGCGGAGGGACTGGCGGTGATGGCCTTGCTCGGAAAGCGTCCGGCGGGTGTGCCAGTCTGGATGGTCTGGGCCGGTGCCCTTCTGCTGCTGGCGATCTGGGGTAGCACCTTTGGGATTCAGGTGCCACTGCATGAGAAACTGGCGACCGGCTGGGATACGGTCGCCCATACCTCGCTTGTGCAGAGCAACTGGCTGCGGACAGTGCTCTGGTCGGCCCGCGGCCTGCTGGCGGTCGCCATGCTCAGGCAGGCTGTGCTGGCCTCTCACCAGCCTTCGCTGTCTGCCTAGTTTGACTTCTGGTGAGCCTTGGGCGGTAGACAACTCATCTTGCTCTGCGAGACCAGTCTCCCTACCTTCCCGCGACCAACGAAGCAAAAGGCCAGGGCCGCTCCTCGCGGTGTGTCGGTCTGGCAGAAAGGGAGGCTGCTTTCGATGGACGCACATTCACACCCCACCACCAGTTTGGAAGTTCTGGCAGCGTGTGTTGGTGGGGAGATCCGTGGCAACGCATCACTGCTGTGTGACTCAGCGGCCACGCTGGAGACTGCCGGTCCGCAGTCGATCACGCTCGTCGACACGGCCGAGCGAATGCATCTGCTCGCCAAGAGCCGCGCGGCGGCGGCCGTCGTACCGCGAGGAACGGGTGAACTCGATCGAACGACGATTGAGGTGGACGATGTGCATGCCGCGTTCGCTACGATCGTGCGGCACTTCCGTCCCCAGCGGATGGCTACCCCAGTTGGCATCAGTCCGCAGGCGGCCGTCGATCCCTCGGCTCAGTTGGGAGCCGGCTGTGAGATTCACCCATTTGCCACGATCGGAGCAGACGTGGTGCTCGGTGAAAACGTGACGGTCCACTCGGGCTGTCACGTGTCGGCAGGCTGTCGCATCGGTCGTAACACCGTGCTGCATGCCGGTGCTTCGCTCTACGAAGACACGATCGTTGGAGAACGGGTGATCGTGCATGCCAATGCGGTGCTCGGTGCCAACGGCTTCGGCTACAAGGTTGTCGATGGCCGCTATGAACTCTCGGCACAGCTCGGCTGGGTTGAGCTCGGCGACGATGTTGAGGTGGGGGCTGGAACCACCATTGATCGTGGCACCTACGGACCGACAACCATCGGCGAGGGCACCAAGATCGACAACATGGTGATGATTGCCCACAACTGCCGGATCGGCCGACACAACATGATCTGTTCACAGGTCGGCGTGGCCGGCAGTACCTCGACGGGTGACTGGGTCGTGATGGCAGGCCAGGTGGGTGTGCGTGACCATGTGCACATCGGTGACGGGGCGATCCTGGGGGCTCGTTCAGGGGTCTCGAATGACATCCCGGCGAAGACGACCGTGCTTGGTGAGCCTGCGATCGAGCTGCGGGAGCGGAAACTGCAGCTGGCCACGATGACGAAGCTGCCTCAGATGCGAAAGCAGCTGAAGGGTCTTCTCGAGCGGATTGCTGCCCTGGAAGCAGGCGAGCCGTGTGATCGACAGGAGGCCGCGTAGGCGTTGTCGTGATGTCGACTGCCACGATTGCTGCTGAGTTGCTCGCGAGCCCATCGCCACGGACGTGTGGGTCTGGAGACGCAGGAACATCTCTAGTCGGTGAGACGATCGGAATTCTTGCTGGCTGGGGACGCTATCCCGTGGCGGTGGCCGAGGCGATTCGACGCAACGGTGGCCGTACGGCCGTGCTCGCGGTTCGTGATCATGCCAGCGAGCAGCTGCACGATCTGGCGGATGAGTATGACGAGGTGGGCGTAGCTGAGTTGGGTGGAGCGATTGCCGCGTTTCGCCGCTTCGGCTGCTCACGTGCCACGATGGCCGGCAAGGTCCATAAGACCAAGCTCTTCGCCGACGGTGCCTGGCTTCATCACATTCCAGACTGGACCGGCCTGAAGACCTTCTGGCCGCACTTCATCAGTCGTCGTCGCGATAACCGTGACGACTCGCTGCTCGCGGCGATTGCCTCCGCCTTCGACGATGCGGGTGTGCAGATTTGTCCGGCAACAGACTTCGCTCCTGAACTCCTCGCCACCGGTGGGGTGCTCGCCGGACGGCCGCTCTCAGCATCGGAGAGAGCCGATGTCGCCTTTGGCTGGCAGCTTGCCAAAGCACTTGGACGACACGACATCGGACAGACCGTGGTGGTGAAGAACCGGGCACCGATCGCGCTGGAAGCAATCGAGGGCACCGACGAGTGCATCCGTCGGGCGGGCCGGCTCTGCGGCTCAGGCGGCCTCATCGTCGTCAAAGTTGCGAAGCCGCAACAGGACCTGCGGTTTGACATGCCCACAGTCGGTGTCGGAACCCTGCAGTCCCTGCGAGCGGCGGGGGCTTCCGTGCTCGCCATAGAGGCAGGACGCACGATTCTCGTCGACCGTTCGGAGCTGATGGCGTTTGCGGGCCGCAGCGGGATCACGATCGTGAGCTGCTACGACGAGGCGGGGGCGGTCGTGCTCTCTGCCGATCAGTCGTGGGCCGCCTGAGCAGCCTGCTGTGGGCTGCTCTATACTGGCGGCCATGAGACACATCTTCATCCGCCCTGCGTCGCTGTCTTCGCACAGCATGAGTCCTGCAGCGATTGTCCGCCGCGGCATCCTGCTCACCCTTGCAGGTCTCGCCATTGGCAGTTCGCTGCTTCCGCTATCGCCGTCGCTCGCTCAAGAAGGTCTGCCCCCAAACACGCCTCCGCCCACTCACTTCATGGGCCGCGAGATCGCGCAGACGATGCACTTCACGGGTGCTCCATGGCTGGTGCGTGAAAGCCGGCAGCGTGAAGAAGACTGCCGCCTGCTCCTCGAAGCCCTCCAGATCCAACAAGGCGAAACCGTCTGTGACCTCGGCTGTGGGAATGGCTTCTACACGCTCGAACTTGCCAAACTCGTGGGCCCCAAGGGCAAGGTCTATGCAGTCGACATCCAACGAGAGATGCTGCAGATGCTGATGCAACGCAGCAACCAGATCGGTTTTCGCAACATTGAGCCTGTGCTCGGAGGGGCGACCAACCCGAATCTCCCCGACGGGGCTATCGACCTCATGCTCTGTGTCGATGTCTATCATGAGTTTTCCTATCCGGCGGAGATGCTCGCCGCGATCCGCAAGAGCCTCGCTGACGATGGGCTGCTGGTGCTGGCGGAGTTTCGGGCCGAAGACCCAGCCGTGCCGATCAAGCCGCTGCACAAGATGACGAAGGATCAGGCGAAGAAAGAACTCGACGCCTGCGGCTTCGAAGTCGCACGTGAGTTCGACCGCTTGCCTTGGCAGCACCTGCTCTTCTTCAAGAAAAAGGATGGGGCTCAGTAGTGGACCAACGGGTCTCCCGGCAGCTGTGCTCCTGGCAACGGGGCAGCGAGGGGCCTGTTGAGTGGTTGAGTTGGCGTGTTCCGGCTCCAGACCGCCTCACGCAGGCTTGGTTGTGTCGGGGCGAATGTGCCGAATAGGCGGTCTCGGAGGCGTTTGGGGCCGTTTGGAAGGGCGTTCCACGGTCTGTTTTGCCCGTTTCCCCGGTCAAAACTGTTGCGTGTCCCCACAGCCGGCAACATACTTTCAGGTAGATCTATAGGTGTTCGCTGGCCGGAGTGCGGCTCATTTCGGTCCCCACCGCGAACCAGAGCGAAAGCATCGCGTGGCCCTGAGACCCTCCAGCTACCGTTCTGCCGACACGGCGGCCCGCAATCCGCAGGGTGGCTCGCTCGATCCTGTCGTTCGGGCGGAGCAGGATGGCACGGTGACCGTTGGCAAAGACACCGGCTCAGCCGGCAAGCCTGTCGCGGCCGCGAAGGCCGTTGGAGACTATGCCGCTCAGTCCAACTGGGTGCTGGGAAACAACCCGACGATGCGGCGGATCGCCCGTTCGATCCAGCGGGCTGCGGAAGTGGAGTGCACGGTGCTCGTCTCTGGTGAGACCGGCACGGGAAAAGAACTCTGGGCTCGGCTGCTGCATCGCAGCGGTCCTCGCTCCGACAAGGCATTCATTCCGGTCAACTGTGCCGCACTGACTCCGGCGTTGGCAGAGAGCCAGCTCTTTGGCCATGAGAAGGGTGCGTTTACCGGCGCCCAGGGGAAGTCGCTCGGTATCTTCCGGGCGGCCCAGGGAGGCGTCGTTTTTCTCGATGAGATCGGTGAGATGCCTCTGGAGCTGCAGGCGAAAATGCTGCGACTCCTGCAGCAGCGAGAGGTGATGCCAGTCGGCTCGACGGAGCCTGTGCATGTCGACGTGCAGGTGGTGGCCGCAACCAATCGGAATCTCGAAGAGGAGTCTGAGAAAGGCACCTTCCGCGAAGACCTCTACTACCGGCTCAACATGATCGAGCTGCGTGTGCCGCCGCTGCGTGAGCGTCCGGATGACATTCCCGAGTTCATCAACTTCTTTGCCCGGCAGTTCTCCGAGCGGTACAGGATGCCGATCTGGGAACCATCGCCTGAGGCGTTGGCGGCCTTCTGTTCATTTCCGTGGCCGGGCAACGTGCGGCAGCTCGGGCATGTGATTGAGCAGGCCTATGTGCTGCAGATCGAACCTGAACTTCCGCTGCAGACAGGCGGCGGTCAGCACAAAGCGGCCCCAGCGGGTGCCGCGGTGGCGACTCCTGACGGCGTGTCGGCAGACGGTCGTGTGCCCTATCTCGACCTCGCCAAACTGCGTCGGCAGGCGATCAAGCAGGCGCTTGAGGAGACACGAGGCCACAAGTCGAAGGCAGCGAAGCTGCTCGGTGTCCATGCCAACACGCTGACCCGAATGCTTCGCGAGGATGCGGACGACGACGCCAAGGGGGCAGGATAGTCACTCTCAAAGAGTCGTCTCAGTACCACACGCCTGCTCGCACCATGAAGGTGTCGCCAGGGTGATAATCGGCGGTGTCGGTGATGTAGTACTCCACCAGCCGCCCGAAGACATAGCCGCCTTCGAGTCGCCAGCTGAGTCCGAGGTCGGCCGGCTTTCGTTCCCAGCCGGCGATCAGCCGGTAGTCGTGATAGACGACGACGTCGTTGGCGCCGCTGTCGCGGCGAACGGCCCATTGACTGCCGCCAAACTCAGCGGCGATATACGCCCACTGGCTGGCCCAGGCTGTTTCGCGGACCCGCCAGGCGGCCCGTGGCCGTGGAAAGATCAGCTCGTAGCGGCGGTCTTCCGAGGGCGTCCAGATCAGACCGCCAGCAGGCAGCAGGTTGACGTCGTAGCGGTCGAGGTAAATCACGCCGGCCACGACGCGGAGGTCTTCGGTGGCTTCCCAGGCACCAAACCCGTGACCGGTGATGCGGAAGGCCTGCGAGGTGTCGTTCACAAAGTCGCTGTACCAGCCAGGTGCCACAGCGAGGTCGACGCCGAGTCGCTGGCCGATCTTCCGCATCCAACGTGCCTGGATGTAGGCGTCGTAGAGCTGTGCTGGCAGACCTGGATCGAGCGGCCCGGGCACCTCGTCCACAAACACCGTTCCAAACCCGGGGGTCACCAGCAGCGGTGAGTCGACCGTTGGCGCGGGCATGCCAATCGTGGCGCTGGTCTCGAGCCAGGTCAGTCCAAGTCCGTTGTCACCAAGCCTCGGCAGCTCCGTTGTGGTGAAGATCAGCTGCTGCAACGGACCTGGCTTAGCGCCCGGAGGCAGTTTGCGTCCAGCCGGTGGCGAGAACTCTTGTGAAGGCTGACCGGGTGGAGCCAGGCCGTCTGGTAGCAGCGGCTCCGTGAGATCCTGTGGATCGCCAAGGGCCGCCAGCCGCAACGGACCGCGATCAGCCACTGGCGGCAGGGGTGTCAATCCTGGGAACGCCTTGATCGGCTCGGGGGCAGGTGCCAGTGGAGACGACGGCTCCTCTGCCCGCCCCAGCGAGACCGTGTACGTCAGCAGAATCAGGAGGAGAAGCAGTCGCATGCAGACGGTCTCAGTAGGCAAGCCCCAAGCGGAACATGAACGTGTCGTCGAGGTTCTGGTACTGCGGGGGACCGTCCACGAAGAACAGCTGACGGTAGAAGACGTAGCCGACCTCAAAGTTGCCGGCCAAGCCGGTTGCGGTAACGGGCACCCATTCGGTGCCGAGAGTCACGCGAATGTCGTTGTAGTCGAATGGCGAGATCTGTCCGGTGCTGCGGCGGAAGGTCCAGGCACCGCCGCCATACTCACCGGCGAGATACCACCAGATGGAATGTTTGTTGAGGTTGATGATGCGATGTGACGCACGCGGCGACGGGAAGAAGATGTCGTAGCGGGAATCGTCATCAGGGGTCCAGGTGATGCCACCAGCCGGCAGGATCTTGACCAGGTTTCGGTCGAGGTAGACCACGCCGAGCTTGCCCTGCATGGTCGGTGTGAGATTGAGCGTCCCGATGCCGCGGCCCATGATGCGCCAGCTGTCGATGTTGAACACGTCCCAGTTGGTGAACACACCCACGCGGACGCCGAGTTCGGCTCCGAACAGAGGCGTGAACTGAGGATTCCAGGCGGTGTCGAGAAACGCGTCGTAGGTGTTTGGAGGGAGGTCCGCCAGCATGGTGGCGGTGGTCTGCGGTCCATCCCACAGCTGCAGGCCGAAGCCAGGGGTGACCAGCAGGGGCGCATGGTTGAGGTTGGCTTGTGAGTTGTGGAAGAACGGAATGGCAAACGTCGCCGTTGTGTCGAGTTCATTGACGGCAACGCTTGTTCCCTTTCCATTGCCAGCCAGGTAGGCCCAGCTTCCGCGAACACCCTGGAAGAGCCGCATCGTTTGTTGCATCGATGAGTTGGGCTGTGGATTGGGTGGGAAGAGGTACTGCTGTGGTGGCCCGGCGGTGCCCTGCGTCGGCACGATGTTTGGGGCGACAGTCGAATAGCCCGGGTAGCCTGGCTGGCCACCCATGGCCGAACTCGCAAATGGCTGCTGCGGCACCATCACCGGCTGCTGGGGTGGGAGCTGGGTGGCCTGCGGCGCAAACGGATCCCAGGTGGGCGGTGGTGGCGTGAGCGGCGTGCCGTATCCGCTGGGTGCTTGGGCGATGCGATCGAGCGACGACGCGGCGGGGGGAGGCAGGGACGCAGTCTGGCCGACTGACGTCGCTGGCCAGCAGGCAGCGGTCACAACGGCGATCACCGACAGCATCAGCCAGAGGGATGGATGCCCATCGGTTGAAGCCGTATTGCCGCCGTTGGCAGAAGATTGCCCGCCGTCGGCAGGAGATTGATTGTGGGAGAGTCTTCGTCGCACGACGATCTCACGATGACTATGCTCGTCAACGACACACGCAACTGCCGAAGAAGGCGATGACTGCCCGCTTGTGCCGTTGCCGGGGTTGTCTCTGAGGCTGCCGGAAGGCTGCAGACCGTCTGCCGCCAGGTAGGAAAATCGCGGGGAGGTACCACGCCGCTTCCCCACCGGTCAAGATCGCCATCGCATCGCCACCGACGCGGCTGGGAAGATGAGTCTTCCTGGTTTGCCAAGACCGCGTGGGAGGCCCGAAATCTCTCTCTTGTCTGTCACATGCAGCCTGCGTCGTCATCGCCGAACAACGACCGTGCCGCCGCGATCGATCCGATCGATCACCAGCAGCTTTCTGCCACCGGGCTCCTGGCGAGTCTGGAGCATCTCGTCGAAACCGACTCGACGATGCATCGTGGGCGGGTGCTGGCTGCCAAGGCAGATGCTGCGGACCTGCCAGCCCTGGTGCTTGCCGATCGCCAGACAGCTGGGCGAGGGAGACGCGGCGCTGGCTGGTGGCAGGCGGCGGGCAGCCTTGCGATGACGCTCGTGGTTGATCCGGCATGGCTGGGCTGGTCTGCCGACCGGCAGCAGTCGCCGGCGGCCTCTGGCTGGTCGCTCGCGTGTGGGATCGCAGTGGCCGAGACGCTGATGGAACTCGTGCCGAGGGTTCGTGTGGGCCTGCGGTGGCCCAACGACGCTGAAGTCGATGGTCGCAAACTCGCCGGTATCCTGGCGGAAGGTACGTCGTCTGGGCGTGTGCTGTTTGGAATCGGTATCAACACCGCCGGGAGCATCAATGAAGCCCCAGAGCCGCTCGTCGAGAGGCTGGTGACCCTCCCCGACCTGATTGGGAAGCCGCTGCCGCGGCAGCAGTTTCTCGAGGCGTTTCTGCCCCGGCTGTGGAGTCTGTTGCACCGTCTCGGCGACGAGCCACAGCTGCTCCAGGCTCGCTATGCCCCGCTGTGCACCCTGACTGGAAGATCGGTGACCTTTCATCATGGTGACGAGCAGGTGCAGGGCCGCTGTCTTGGGATCGATGCCGATGGAGCCTTGCTGATCCAGACCACGACGGGGCCACGCCGGTTCCATGGCGGCAGCCTCACTCCGCAGAGCGAGCAGTGGCAGCCAGACGGCTCGTCATGAACGCTTGCGTGCCACCACGCAGACTTCCCGGCCGCCCGAGGAGAGCTGACGGGCCTCTGGATCAAAGCCCCAGTTGGCAAAGCGTTCGAGCCAGCCTGGCAGTTCTTCCGCCCGTGACCACTGCGGCAGCTTGAGCGTGGCGATGATTCCCCGCAGGCTGCTCCCTGGAGCAGTGGCAACCCGCTCGAGCGCGTCCATTGTGCTGGCAGGGTCGATGTTCATGTCGGTGACAAGCCAGTCGAACCCTCGCAGCTGACGAAGCCGCACATCCCTCGCCCGCATCTTCCAGTGCTCAAACTGAGGATGGCTGGCAACGGCAGGGTCGATTTCTGCGGGATCGATGCCCACGACCTGCAAGCCGAGTGAGAGCATTCGCTGGCTGGCGCCACCAGGCGCAGCACCGAGTTCACATGCCCGTTGTCCGCGACGAAGCGGCACTGCAAAGGAGGCGATCGCCTCATCGAGTTTGAGCCATGCCCGGGAGACAGCGTCGTCAGGCAGGGGCTCCGGGTACACGCCGCCAGGCCAACAGCTTGCTGGGGCCGCGGCGGGGTGCCAGCCGAGCCAGGCGCGGCCGGGTGAATCAATGATGACATCAAGCACGGCATCGCCAGCCTCGGCAAGGCTGCCGGCGGCGGCGTCACTGCTGATGGTCGCTGTGGGAAGTGAGGCCTGCGTGGCGATCTCCGCATGGAGGACTGCGGCCGATGGGAGCGGCTCAACGGGCTGGCTGCGGCGGGACGCTCGTGGGGGTGTCGCATCCCGCTGCCAGACATGCAGGTGAGTCGGTGTACCTGTGACGCCAGCAGCTGCCGCGGTGGCAAGCTCAGGCAGAGAGCTGCCGGTGACCTGGCCGAGGGAGTGCACGATGGTGCGGGCAAATGGGAGCCGGTTCGGTTCGGGGAGGGCGGCTGTTTCGGGAAGGCGGAAGGTGACCACACCGCGTCGCCAGGCAGCCCGAGTGGCCTCAGGGAGGAACTGCTGCTGTGAAAGGAAGACCGCGTCTTCACCACCAGGGTGGCAGGTCACCAACAGAAAGCTGGAGCCACTGGCCACAGCTGCCGCCGATGCGGCACGGAGAGGTTCAGTCATGGGCCAGGCACTGGGAGGTGACGGTGGGCAAAAAATCAGGCCGGCCCGGGCGCCCAAGGGCCCGGGCCGGCCTTTCTCGTCTGGACGTGGGTGGGTGCCATGCCGGACTCCGTCAAGGAGTCTCCGGCCAGACTTCCCGATCTGGTCTGCCCGAAGGCTCACCAGAGTCGGAAAGGCTTAGAGCTTCGCCTTCTTGGCGGCCTTCTTCTTAGCAACCTTCTTCTTGGCAGCCTTCTTGGCGACCTTCTTCTTGGCGGCCTTTTTGGCGACCTTCTTGGCGGCCTTCTTAGCGACCTTCTTCTTGGCAGCCTTCTTGGCGACCTTCTTCTTGGCAGCCTTCTTCTTGGCCATGGAAATGGCTCCTTGCCATGAGTGCCCATTCTCTCAACACGTGACCAACCTCCTGGGCACTCGATGTGGAGGGTTGGCCGACGATAGCGAAAAACGCCTTGCTAGGCGGTGTTTTGTTGCTTCCTTGAATGCCTCTGCTTGTGACGCTCGCTCAAGGCCAACCGAGCCTTGCGGTGTCCGTGCACGAGTCCCCAAAGTTGTGTGGCCTCAAAGACTGCCGCCAGGACCTTCCCCGGATCGAACGACCAGTTGCCGAAGGACAGAGCCTTTCCGTCGGCGGCGATTGCGGCAGTGGTCACGTTTGAGGTATCCGGCACTCGCGGTTGCTGCATCCGAAGTCGTTCGAATGCGTCACTCGGTTCATCGTTGATCGATCAAGAATGATGAAGCCAAGCGACACCACGTCAGCATGATTCGTTGAGTTGTCGATGATCGTCATGAAAACTGTCAAGAGAGGATCGATGATTCGAAACCAAAAATTTGGTCCATTGATGGTCGTCCTCCACTGTGTTGATGAACCGTCACGGGTATCATCACGACCTTCCCAACCTCTTACATGACTGCCATGAGCACCACAGCACCACCATCGTCTTCAGCGCATCCCCGTCCACCGCTTGAGCTCGCAAAGCGGATGCAGTCGCTTCAGCCATCGGCCACGCTGGCCATGGCAGCGCGGGCGTCGGCGATGAAAGCAGACGGAATCGATGTGATCGATCTCTCGGTGGGAGAGCCAGACTTTCCAACCCCCGCGCATATCTGCGCGGCTGGTGAGGCGGCTATCCGTGCCGGCCACACCAAGTACACGCCAGCCGCCGGAATCCCGGCGCTCCGCAAGGCGATCGCGGAAGACGCCTCCCGTCGCACCGGTCGGGAGGTCACGGCTGCACAGGTGATCGTCTCCAACGGCGCCAAGCACTGCCTGCACAATGTGTTCACCGCCCTGTTGAATGAGGGCGATGAGGTGATTGTGCCGACCCCGTACTGGGTCAGCTACGCGGAACTGGTCAAGCTGGCGGGTGCCACGCCTGTGCTCGTCGAGACACGCTTGGAGGATGACTTCAAGCTGCGGCCAGAAGCCTTTGCGGCCGCGGTCACTCCAGCGACACGGATGCTGCTGCTCTGTTCGCCAAGCAACCCCACCGGGGTCGTCTACACCGCTGACGAGCTCGGGGCCTTGGCAGATATCGTGCTCGAAAAGAACCTGTCGGTGGTTTCTGACGAGATCTACGATCAGCTCGTGTTTGATGGGCGGACGTCCGTGTCCTTCCCGACGCTACGACCCGGGCTCGAAGAGCGAACTGTCGTGGTTGCCGGGGTGAGCAAGACCTACTCGATGACCGGCTGGCGGATCGGCTGGACGATCTCACCCCCCTCACTGGCCAAGGCGATCGGCAGCCTGCAGAGCCAGGAAACGAGCAATCCGTCGAGCATCAGCCAGTATGCGGCGATTGAGGCGCTGCAGGGTCCTCAGGACTGTGTCCGAGAGATGTGTGAGGCCTTCCAGAAGCGGCGTGACCTCGTCGCTGCCGGGCTCAAGGCGATGCCGGGTGTACGGGTGCCCGATATCGGCGGCGCGTTCTACGCATTTTTCGATATCTCAGCACACCTCGGGAAGGCGTACGGCGGCACGGCGGTCACCAACAGCGTCGAGTGGTGCGAAGCGCTCTTAGAGGCGGAGCAGGTGGCGACGGTCGCGGGCAGTGCTTTCGGGGCTGAGGGTCATGTGCGGATGTCCTTTGCCGCATCGGAAGAAAAGCTCACCGACGGCCTCGCCCGGATCAGCCGCTTCCTGGCGAGTGCCAGCTGACCGATGTGTCGCTGGACTGCCCTAGGGTGTGATACTGGGTTGGCTACCGGTCAGCCTGGTTTGGAGGCACTGGCGGACAGTCACAATGGCGGACAGTCACAATGGCAGACATTGGGGGAACGAGCGGGCCCACATGCGGCCCGCAGAATCTGTGAAGGAGACACGCGATGTCGTTCGTGCAGTCGTTGGTGCGGCAGGTGGTGGCGGTTGCGGTGCTCAGCCTGACAGGCAGCCTGGGGTCGCTGGCGGTGGCAGCGGAGCATCAGGAAGTACTGCTCTGGCCTGAGGGCATGCCCGGTCCGGGGCTGACCGTGCCGGCAGGAACGGAGGAGACGGTCACGGTCGGTGATGACGGGATTTCACGCCGCACGAATGTGTCGACTCCCCGACTGCTCATCTACACGCCCGAGGGGGCTGCCGATGGGCCGCGGCCAGCGGTGGTGGTGGCGCCAGGTGGTGGCTACAGCATCCTTGCCGACGAGCATGAAGGAAGCGATGTCTGCCGCTGGTTTAACGATCATGGGTTTGTTGCCTTCCTGCTCCACTACCGGGTGCCGACCCGTTCGCAGGAGCGTGCCAATCTGGGGCCAGTGATGGATGCCCAGAAGGCGGTGCACGATGTGCGGCTGCGGGCGGATGCGTTTGGGGTCGACCCTGAGAAGATTGCCCTCATCGGCTTTTCTGCAGGTGGTCAGACTGCTGCGGTGGCGACAGCCGGCGCGGTGGAGATCGAACCGCAGGAGGGCATCTCAGTTCGGCCGAACGCGACCGTGCTGATCTACCCCTGGAACATGGTGGAAGCCAAAGGCGAGCCGCTGCGGAAAGACATGACCATCACCGCCACGACCCCACCGATGTTTCTCGCGCTGGCCTGTCACGACCGGGCCTCGATTCCCCAGGGCGCCACCACGCTCTTTCTGGAGCTGATCGAGGCAGATGTGCCGACCGAACTACATATCTACCAGGAAGGCGGCCATGGCTTTGGGATGCGAGCTCGGGAGGGTGCTCCTGTGAGTCGTGACTGGCCAAAGCTCTCCCTGGAGTGGCTCCAGGGCCTGGGCTTCTAACTGCTCAGGGAGCCTTGTCAGAAGTGGACGAAGCGTCGGCAGCAGGTACGAGTGTCGATGCCATCTCGACCAGGGCGTCGAGCATGCGGTCGGAGGCGTCGCGGTCGAGCCGGTTTGTTCCCGGCCAGGTCTCGTAGCCGCCGAGGTCGTGCTGCCGCGGTGTGGGGAGGTAGCCGAGATAGCCATGGGCCAGTGAGACGAGAAAACTCGGCTGCCCACCGCCGCGGCGGCGGAAGTCGAGGCCAATCTCACTGAAGATCTCGCAGGGCATCGTGCCGATTCTCGCCGAGCCAATCGCCAGCACCTGCAGAGGCACGTCGAGCATCTCTGGCTGATGAGCGAGTGCCTGCACCCGTTCGGCGTAGATCTCGGAGAGTGTCTTGGCGGCGTCGGGGGTGTCGGCTGCGGGGAGAGACTCCTCCGCCCAGGAGGCCTCTCGTTCGGTTGGATGACGGGCGGCCACGCGGAGTTCTTGATAACGAGCCGCAAGCGGCCAGTCGCGAGAGTAGGTCAAGCCACCGGCAGTCTTGGCAAGTTTCACAGCCACATCCTCGGCGACGAGCCGCATCTGCTCATACGGCTGCCGCCGCGGGGCAGGCTCACGAAAGTTGATGTTGTTGATGTCGCCGCTGGTGCCGTTGGCGAGCATCGCCACAAATGGTGGATCGCTGGGCTCACGGTCGACCCGTCGCTCCAGTTCCCGGCAGACGACACCAAAGTAGTCAGCCGAGACATGGCCTCGTGGAACGCCGCCAACATAGTGCAGGGAGTAGGTGGCCAGCAGGGCGAGCGGTCGCCCTTCAGCTTCACGGATGGCGAGAAAAGAGATCGTGGGGTCGGTCGGCCCAGCAGGACGATCGAGATTGGCACTCCCACGAGGTGGGTTCATCTTCACCAGATCGTCTGCAGAGCCGAAGGGGTTTTCAGGCATCGAGCCTGGACGCATAAACCAGCGACGATTGAAGACATGTTCCGGAGCCTCGACCTGCCCGATGGCGAGTTCGGCAGGCCGCAGCAGGTTGGCCGCACAGCGAACACCATCGGCGATTCGTCTGGCCACAAACGCTTGGTAGTCCGAGAGCTCCTCAAGCAGCGGTACAAAACGCTCATCACCAGTCCCACCGAGTGCCGTCGTTGCGGAGTGGGTGTGGGTCGCTGCGATCAGGACCTGCTGTGGCGGAATGCCCGTCTCTGAGGCGATCAGTCGCCGGGCTTCGTCGCTGACAGATCGATGAATGCCCAGCAGGTCGCAGATCACCACAGCCAGCTGTGTCTCACCGTCGTCGAGGACCAGACAGCGGGCATGCAGATCGTCGTGGATATGCTCAGCGGGGAACGGATGAAATCCGCCCACGATCGGCTCACCGAGTGGAGGTGTGATGCAGGCGGTCGCGGCCCCAGCCTGCAGCTCCGCCGCTGCTGTTGATCCTGAGCCACAGAGAGTGCCCAGGACTGGGACCAGGAGCGTGGCGATCCCCACAAGAACCTTCAGCGGTATCGGACTCTGGCTGCGTTGTTGCATGACGATCGGTTTCCTCTGCCAACATGTGCTCGGTCTGGCACCACCGCCTGAACCCCTGCGGTAGCATAACGAGGGGAGGTGCCGGCTGTGGGAGGACACAGACTGGTGGGGCCAAAGATGGTGGAAGGGCTGTGAGATGCATCAGCGGAAGACCAGGCTGACGCTGCAAACTGTGTTGAGGGTGGCCATGGCAGCGGCGGTGGCAGTCACCCTGATGGTGGTGGGCCGGCAGGCTGTGGCTGAGCAGGCATCTGCAGCACGGCCTCCCAACATCGTGCTGTTTTTTGTTGACAACCTAGGCCATGGTGACCTCGGCTGCACCGGGTCGACTCTGCATCGCACGCCGAGGATCGATGCGTTGGCCACCCACGGCACCCGGCTGACCAGTTTTTATTCGGCCAGTGGCGTCTGCACGCCGAGTCGGGCGGCACTGCTGACAGGCTGCTATCCGCGTCGCGTGGGGATGCACGAGAGTGACACCGGTGGAGCGGTGCTGCAGCCGGTTGCTGCCCGCGGGCTGCATCCTGATGAGGTCACGATTGCAGAAGTGCTCAAGGCCGCCGGCTACGCCACAGGCATCTTTGGGAAGTGGCACCTGGGCGATCAGCCAGCGTTCTTGCCAACTCGGCAGGGCTTCGATGTGTTTTTCGGAATCCCCTACAGCGACGACATGACGCCCCGTGAAGGACGGCCGTGGCCTCCGCTCCCGCTGCTCTCTGGTGAGCAGGTGATTGAGGCCCCTGTCGACCGCACACTGCTCGCTCGCCGCTGCACAGAAGCCGCTGTACGGTTTATCGACGCGCATGCCGAGCAGCCATTCTTTCTCTATCTGCCCCATCCGATGCCAGGCTCAACGCAGCATCCGTTCGCCAGCGAAGCGTTCCAGGGGAAGAGTCGCAATGGTGCCTACGGTGACAGTGTTGAGGAGCTCGACTGGGCTACCGGCGAGGTGCTTGATGCCCTCGAGCGTCACCACCTGACCGATGAGACCTTGGTGATCTGGACGAGTGACAACGGGGCACCACGGCGAAATCCCCCGCAGGGCAGTTGTGCACCCTTCAAAGGCCATGGCTACGACACGTCGGAGGGGGCGATGCGGATGCCCTGTCTGGTGCAGTGGCCTGGGCATGTGCCTGCCGGAGGTGTCTGTGACGCCCTCATCTCCACTATGGATCTGCTGCCTACGTGTGCACACTTGGCAGGAGCCGAACTGCCCGGCCGCAGGATTGATGGGCATGACATCTCGTCGATCCTCTTGGGCGACAGCGACACGACGAGTTCTCCATGGGATACGATTGGCTTTGGCTACTATCGGCTGGGACAGCTGCAGGCGGTTCGCGCCGGCCGCTGGCGGCTTGACCTGCCGCTGCCAGAGAAGTTCGTGACTCTTGGGCGACGCACTGAGCCTGCAGCGTGTGCCCTCTACGATGTGGCCAACGATCTGGCCCAGGCGGATGAAGTCGCCGACGACCATCCTGACGTGGTGGCCCGGCTGATGCAGCTGGCGGCGGCGATCCGGCAGGAGATCGGCGACATTGATCAGCCTGGTCGCGGTGAACGAGCAGCCGGGAAGGTCACGAACCCGGTGCCGCTGCTGGCATCTCCACCACAGCCTTGAGCACGCCTGAGCCCGGCTCGAGCAGGGTGGGGAAGACCTCCGCGATCTCAGCGAAAGGCACGCGGTGCGTGATCCAAGGCCGCGTGTCGATACGCTTCTCCTCGATCAGACTGATGATGCGGGTGAAGTCACCTGGCAGCGCGTTGCGACTGGCGAGGATCGAGAGTTCGCGACGGTGCATCACCGTGGCGTGAGAAAAGGAGAGGTTCTGCTGCGTAATGCCCACGTAGACGAGCCGTCCGCCGTAGCTGCAGAGGGCGAGTGCGGCACTCATGCTCTGATGACTGCCGGTGGCATCGACAACCACCTCCGCCAGGCGACCCTCGGTCATCCCGTGGAGCGTCTCTTCATCCTCAGGCGTGCCGGTGGCGAGCAGGGTGTCGACGATGCCGAGCCGTTCACGGGCAAAGGCCAGCCGCGACTCCGCCATGTCCATCAGGATCACGCGGCTGCCTGCCAAGCGGGCAAACTCAACCGCCGAGAGGCCGATCGGTCCGGCCCCGATCACGAGCACCGTCTCCTGGTCAGTCGGCTTTCCTCGGTTGATCGCATGACAGCCAATGGCCAAGGTTTCCACCAGGGCATTCTCCTCGGGCTTGAGCCGAGGTGAGCGGTGCAGCTTGCGGGCGGGCAGCGTGTAGAGCGGCTGGAGGCCACCATCGCAGTGCACGCCGAGCGTCTGGTTGTGCTCGCAGCAGTTGGTCAGCCCGCGACGGCAGGAGTGGCAGGCCTGGCAGTTGAGATAGGGTTCAACACAGCAGCGGTCACCGACAGCCACGCCCGTCACACCGTCACCGACTGCGACCACCTCCACACTCAGCTCATGGCCCGGGATGCGGGGATAGCTGAAGTAGGGCATCGTGCCTCGGAAGCCACCGTAGTCTGTGCCACAGATGCCGACGGCCTCCACGCGGACCACCGCGTCGCCTGGGCCAGGATGTTCTGGCTCTGGAACCTCGCGGTAGCCGAACGAACCGGGCTGCTCAAGAACAAGTGCCTGCATCGGTGACTGCTTTCTGTCGGGAAGAGCGTTAGGTGGCAAGGCCGTAGAAGCGGGTTGCGGTCGTGCCGAGGATCTGTTCGCGTTCGGTCTCGCTGAGTGTGCTGAGGAAGTCGGCCACGAGTCCAAACACCTCTGGATATTCGGCAGCCAGCAGGCAGACGGGCCAGTCGCTTCCATACATCAGCCGCTGCGGGCCGAAGGCTTCAAGGGCCACGTCGAGATAGGGCCTGAAGTCATCAGGTTTCCAGCCCTTCCAGGCGGCCTCGGTGACCAGGCCGGAGAGTTTGCAGGCCACGTTGGGATGCCGGGCGAGGGCACGCAGGTCGGTCTGCCAGGGCTCGCGCTTGCCAGTCTTGATCAACGGTTTGGAGAGATGGTCCAGCACAAACCGCTGTTCGGGCATCATCGCCACCAGTTCGACGGCAGCCGGCAGCTGCGGCACATACAACAGCAGGTCATAGGTCAGACCGTCGCCGTGGAGATGCCGCAGGCCTCTGACAAATGCCTCGCCCAACAGGAAGCGTGGATCCGGCTCGTCCTGCACGACATGCCGCACACCGACAAACTTTGGGTGACTGGCAAACTCTCGCAGCTGTTCACCGACGTCGGCGCTGCGGAGATCCACCCAGCCAACCACCCCGAGCACTTCGGGATGCGAGTCGGCAAGGCTCAGCAGCCATCGCGTTTCCTCGCGTGTCTGCCGGGCCTGCACGGCGACGCTGCCAGCGATGCCTTCAGCTGCGATGAGGGGTTTGAGATCAGCGGGCAGGTAGTCACGGGCGAGCCGCTCCATGCCGTCCCCGATCCAGGGATACTCCTCAGCGGAATACTGCCAGAAGTGCTGATGGGCGTCGACTCGCATGGCGATCTCCTCTCAGAGGTCATGAGTTGTTCTCAGGCAGTCCTTCGGCGTGGCCGATGTTCTTCACCGCTGCAAAGATCTGTTGAACGTCGTGCAGCAGTTCCTCATCGATCGGCTCAGCGGCCCACTCAGCCCAGGCCCGGATGTTTGCCGGGTTGGCACTGCCGGCGATCGTGGTGGCAATGTCTGTGTTTGCGAGCGAGAACTGCAGGGCGAGCTTGGCGATTGGCGTACCTCGCGACGTGCAGACCGCGGCGGCCTCGCGGGCGGCGGCCTTCACTTCTTCAGGCTCCTTGAGCCAGGCGGGCAACGCGGCATCGGTCAGCAGTCGGGCACTGAAGGGGCCTGCATTCATCACCCCGATCCCACGCTCCTTGAGCCAGGGGATCGTCTCATCGGCAAAACGGGTGTTCTGCAGGGTGTACTGGTTGTAGCTGAGCACGCAGTCGACATCGGTCTGATCGCAGATGAAGTGAAAGATCTTCTGCGGGTAGCCTGAGAATCCCACAAACCGCACCTTGCCGGCCGCTTGAGCCTTTCGTAGGGCGGGCAGGGTCTCGTCGACAATCTGCTGCATCGGCACGAACTCAATGTCGTGGCACAGGGCGATGTCGAGGTGATCGGTGCCCAGCCTGTGCAGGGAGACATCGATGCTTTCAGCCACTCGTTTGGCAGTGAAGTCGAAGTGGGTCAGGTCGTAGCGACCGAGTTTGGTGCAGAGCAGATAGTCGTCCCGCGGAATGTCACGGAGGGCCACACCAAGGAGCACCTCGCTCATGCCCCGGCCATAGAAGGGGCTCGTGTCGATCAGTCGCAGTCCACACTCCAGTGCGGTGCGGACACTCCCTAGCGCCTCGTCAAGCGTTACACGGCGAAACTCTTGGCCAAGGGACGAAGCGCCGAAGCCAAGGATCGGCAGTTCCAGGCCGGTCGAGCCGAGGGGACGGGTCTGCATGCTGAACTCGTGCGTGAAGGAGGAAAAGGCCAGGAGCGTCTGCTGTGGACGGCCACCGAGGCACTGCGAACAGTCGATCAGGAGAACGTGCGGCAGCCGATGGTGAGCAGCAGGTTCGCCCAGGGCTGGGTCTCCGCTGTCTGGATCGTGAGCACATGATCGGCTGACGCGACGGCCTCGTAGAAGTCCCACTTCACGATAGGCATCAGCTCACACGGGCTGCCGGCGGCGGTGAGGATTCTGCGGTAGTCTGTCCAGACGGGTGGGTCACCTGGGGTTGCTGCTGCGTAGGGATCATCACGGTCGATGCCCATCGTGTTGACCTCGTCGACCTGCACCGTGTTGACCACCGCCTCAAAGACCTGAGCGACGGAGGGAACGCCAGGAGACAGCTGCAGCGAGATCAGCTCTGCGCGGGGGCCGCGCTTGTTGGCGGCCGGGTAGTTGCCATCGGCGATCAAGACCTTGGAGTGATGGCCGGCCGTGGCGAGAACGCGGAGAATCTCCGGATGAAGCAGGGGCGTGTTGAGCATGCGAGGGAAGGCTCCGGAAGAGGTGTGCCGGGCTTAGCGGCGTGAGGCGTGGCTGAGGAAACTCTGAATGCTGGCACTCGCCGCCTCAGTGGAGGTGGGGAGTGGGAAGATCTCAGCCGAGAGGAAGCCACGGAAACGAACAGCTTCGAGGGCTGCCACGATTGGCTTGACGGCAGTGTGTCCCATCCCGATCGCCCGGCGGTTGGAATCGGCCCAGTGCACATGTCCAAGCTGATCGCCCACCTCCTTGAGTGTGGCGGCGAGGTCGGTCTCCTCGATATTCATGTGGAAGAGATCGCACAGCAGCCGCACATGGCCTAGGCGATGCTGCGCGAGAAACGCAGCAGCATCGGCCTGTCGGTTGAACAGATCTGTCTCGTAGCGATTGAGGGCTTCGTAGAGGAACACTTGGCCGTGTCTGGCGGCTCGTTCGCCAAGTGGCCCCAGGGCGTCGGCAAGCATCTGGCAGGCAGATTCACGCGGTACATCGGGGGTCGATCGTCCCTGCATTGAGCCGAGAATTGCCGGGGCTGAGAGGCTCGCGGCGACATCGATAATGCCCTCAATAAAGGAGCGTGCCTTCGCTCGCACGGTAGCATCGGCATCACACAAGGAGAGCCGGTGACGCACCCAGCCTGCCCCGGTGCCGACTGCCGCAAGGCTGAGTCGATGCTTCTCAAGCAACCCTTTGAGTTCTTCCTTGGGGAAGCTCTCAGCGTCGGCGGCAAAGATCTCAACGGCATCAAAGCCGAGTGCGGCGGCCTTACCACAGGCCTCTGCGAGCGTTGGGAGGTCGTTCTGTTCGCCAGGCTGACGGCAGTGGAAGACAAACGGACCGCCACGGGCTTCAGGAACAAGACTGATGGTGACAGCAGACTTCATGCGGTGCCTCCGGTGGAGTGGTCAGCGAGGAACAAGGGACGCATGTGCCGCTCGAAAAGGTTTTCTGTGACCTGTTCCGCAACGATTGTGCGGTTGGCGATCAGCAGATCGGTGTAGCGTCTCCCCTGCTTGGCGGCGAGCTTAAAGGCCACATGCAGAAGCTGCCGCAGCGATGAGTTGAAATCGGCGTGTGTTGGCACATGCCGGATTGCGGATGCCAGTCGCGGGCCGGTCCACGTTGCCACTTCTGCGGGGCTGGGGAGCTGGCTGCGGTCGATATCGATCACTGCCGCGTAGGGTGCGGTCAGCTCGTCGATGCCGGCAAAGGCTTGCGCATAAATCTCGCGAGCGAGTGCAAGCCCTTCACCCTCCGCTTCGGCGAGGCCAATCAGCTCCTCAAGCCAAGTGGTGCCGGCGGTTTTGATATGGAAGCCTGCCCCGGTGCGGGCGGCGGCCTCTCGAATCACCGGGTAGAGCGAAAACTTGTCGCTTCCTGAGTGAACCGAGAGCTTCAGTGACGCGGGCAGGCCATAGGTAGCTGCCGCGTGGGCGAGGACGGCGATGTCGTCATTGAACTCACGGGTGAACTGGGCGAGGTCACCGACATAGTCCACACCCTTGTTGAAGCGACCGGTGAACTTCGGTGCGATCGTTTCGACAGGGATCTTTTCGTCAGCGAGCATGGCGAGGATCACCAGCAGTTCCGGAGGCGTCTGCGGATCATCGGTTTCGTCCATGCTCACTTCGGTGACGAAAGAATCGCGATGGCCGGCAATATGCCGCCAGAGGGCTCCAGCCTCACGACATGCCGAGAGATAGTGCATGGCGATGCGACGGGTTTCATCGGCAGAGAGTGGCAGGGGTTCCTCAATACCTTTGACCTGCACCGGCTGCGACAGCTCAGGGTGTCGGGCAAGGAAGGCGTCGACATCTGCTGCGTTGGCGGGCTGCCCGATGGCGTCGGCCACATCGATCGTGAAGAAGTCTGAACATGGGAGGTAGCCATCCACCGTTTCCAGGCGGATGTGGTCGGCATCGACATACCACGGGTGCGACCAGCCGCGGGCGGCAACAGCGGCCGCTGCCGCCTCCCGCACACTCGCCGGCTGGCTGCCCACAAAGGTGTGCTCGCGATGCGACTTGTTCCAGACGGGAGCAGCGATGATCCCATGCTCGGCGAGCTGCTCGAAGGCAGCCAGCTGGGCCTCGGCTTCATGGGCGAAGCGGTCTCCAACACCGAAAGAAAAGCGAGGCAGCGACATGAAAGGATCTCAGTGAGTGGCGGCGGAGCTGATCAAGAGCGAGAGTCGCAGTGTAAGGCCCAACGTTGGCAATGCGAACGCCCGGCGAAGATCGCGGCGAGACGGCCTCCTGATGAAGATGACCCCGTTGACGTCGTCTTGTGGAAGCTGCTGACAGTCCCACCCCGAGTGATGGTGGTCTCAGGTGGCGTTTATGCTGATGCCACGGAGCAGACACCTGACGAGAGATCGATGCCAAAGACTGCAGGAGATGCCGCAGCAACGGACACCGCAGTGTATGCGGCTCAAGACGCTGCAGTGATTGTCGCAGGGGGTCGCGGTCGGCGACTGGGCACGCCTGCCGGCGGCAAAGCTGCGGTGCCCTTGGGAGGTGTCACGCTCCTTGAGCGGACGCTTTCGGTCGTGACCGAGGTTGTGCCAAGGGTGGTGGTTGTGGCGGCAGACGGACAGCAGCTGCCCAGGGTGGCAAGGTCGACTACCGCACGGGTCGAGGTGGTCGTTGATTCCCAGGCAGACGCCGGTCCCTTGGCTGCCATCGCTGATGGCCTTCGGCAGCTTGCCGATGTCGCTCAGCCCCAGCGGACACTGCTGCTTGCGTGTGACATGCCTTTGTTGAAGCCAGCGGTGCTGCGGCAACTGCTCGCTGCGTGTCGCCCGGTGAGTGCGGACGCTGGCGGGCAGGTGTCGTGGGTCGTGCCCGTCGTGAAGGGCGTTCCGCAGGTGCTCTGTTCGGCACTTGCTGGAGCGAACGCCAGCATGACTGAGGTGGTGGAGGCCATGCTGGCAAGCGGACGACGAGATCTCCGCGGACTGCTCGAGCGGGTGTCCTGGCGATCGCTGACAGAGACCGACCTACAGCAGGCTGACCCGCAGCTCGACTCATTTCGTGATATCGACACCGCCGAAGATCTGGTGACAATCCAGTCCATGACACGTTCTGCAGATCTCACATTTTCGCCGCTTGTGGAGCGGCTGCTGGCAGCACCTGATGGCATGCCGCGGCTGCCGGAACTGGGGCCGGGCCGCCCGGTGGAGTCGCACCGTCAGGCGTTGGCCGACCTGACGGTTGAGCAGCTCTTTGAGGGTTGTGCGGTTCGTGATGCGAGTGCCGCCCGGTGCTGTCTTGCGGGGCTCTGGCTCTGGAACAACTTCCTCGACGAATCGCATCACATCAGCCAGGCGATCAAGACCGCCGATGGGAGCTACTGGCACGGGATCATGCACCGACGTGAGCCTGATCCAGGCAACGCCAAGTACTGGTTTCGCCTGGTCGGCCACCATCCGGTGTTCGCCCCGTTGGCGGCGGCGGCTGTCGAGTTGGCGGGTGATACCGATTTCGCGGGTGCTAGCGATTCCTGGAGTCCCGCCGCGTTCATCGACTGGTCCTCCAGCGTGGCCGAAGGCTCGACCGATGAACAGAAAGCCCGCGAGATTGCTGCACTGGAATGGCGGCTGCTCTTCGCGCACTGCCAGCGGCACGCCTCTGGCGGAGAGGTGTGACTCTGAAGGGGCGTCAGGAGCATCCACCCAATGTCGCGGTGGGGACGACAGCAGCACGAGACAGACGGACTCGACGAGCTCAATGAGCGGATCGAGGGAGAGGAGCGTTCTCGTCAACGCCGTCCCTGGCGTCGGCTGCTGACCCTGGCCCTGCTTGTGGCTGGACTCTGGTGTGCACCGCAGGTGGTGGTGCTGACGCAGCTTCGTGAGCGTCCGCTGCAGGCGATTGTCAGTCGCCTCGATGCCACGGTGGCGAGTGGCTCTGCGGCATGGAGCTGGTTTGGCCCTACGGTCTACCGGAACATCGTGCTGCACGATGCCGATGGTCAGCCACTCCTGGCGATTGAGCGGGCCGAGCTCGATGCAGGGCTCTTTCAGCTGGCGAGCCAGTTCGGTCTCTCGGCAACACCGCAGCTCGGCACACTGCGACTCTCGGGTGTGGAGCTGGTCACGCGTGTGGATGCGAACGGAAGTGATCTCGAGCGGCTGCTCTCGTCGTGGAAGGCCACACAGGCAGCCTCGCGACGGCCCGAGCTGGACCTCGAGGTGGTGGATGCTGGCGTGCTGGTCATCGACACGGTGCACGCGGACTCCTGGCGGCTCGAGGACCTCGTCGCCGCGGCCCACCTCACACCACAGGGTCTGACGGGCTGGACGGTGGCCGGCCGGGCTGTTCATGCAGGGCGTGGTCCGCAGGAAGTCGATGCTGTCGCCATCTTCAGGCAGTTCCGCGATGAGGAGTCTGCAGGCACCCACGCCGCGCGGATCCAGGTCGCTACGCAGGCAACGGCACTGATGGCTCGTGAGGGAGGCTTCTCACTCTCGTCGCCGCAGCGGTCTGTCGAAGCGAAGGACAACGAGCCGCAGACACTCGTGCTGGCGACCCACCGACTGCCCCTGGGAATCAGTGAGCTGGCGGCCGTTCGCTATGGCATGCCTGTCGTGCTTGATGGGCATGCGGACATGCGGGTCGATGTCACCCTGCCTGTTGCTGCTGCAGAACGAGCCCAGCCCTCCGGCTATGTCGTCGAAGGCCGCGTGACGGCAACGGATGTTCATGTGCTCGATGCCGCGCTGCTCCAAGAGCAGTTTCGCTTCGAGCGTGTTGAGCTGCCGGTCAGCTGCCTGGTGACCTCCGATGCGGTGGTGCTTCGCGAGTGCTCTGCCAGCTCGCCACTGTTTCACCTCAAGGCGACGGGCCAGCTGCCGCTGCGAGCCCGTGGTCAAGAGCAGTGGCTCGAGACGGCGGCTGCGGCTGACTTCACACTTGCTGGTGAACTCGATCTGGCTGCCGTGGCGGCGGGTCGTCCCGGCGGACTCCAGCTGCGGCCTGATGTTCGGGTGACCGAAGGCAGCCTGAAGGTGGCCGCGGTGTCGCGGGCGGAGGGAGAACGCCGCGTGATTGAGGTCCGGGTCTCCTCTGAAGATCTTGAGGCGATGCAGGGCGAGCGTCCGCTGCGATGGGATGCGCCTCTCTCGGCCTGGCTCCGCGGCAGTCGGAACCTTCTGCAGCCTGGCTTCCGGATTGACGAAGCACGAATCGTCTCACCCGCCTTTGAGGTCTCGGCGGTGAGTGATGAGCAGGCGACCACACAGGTCACCTGGACGGCAGACCTTGAGCGACTCGTCGGGCAGGTAGGCGAGCTTCTCGATCTGCCGGCAACGACGGTGGCGGGGACATCTCGCGGGAGCTGTCGTTTCAGCTCAGCACATGCCAACGGCTCGACTGCAGCCACGCTCTCGGCGAGCGTCGATGGATTTGCCCTGCAGCTCCCAGGTCACGATCGCTGGTCTGATGACCAGCTGCAGCTTGAGGCGACTGCTGTTGGTCAGTTTGCCGGTGGAGGCATCCGCATCGAACAAGGTCATGCCCGGCTTGACGCCGGTCTTGACGTGGCTGAACTCACCGTTGCCAGTCCGTGGACAATCGGCCTTGCGGGCTTCGTGGATGCGGCACAACGGACAGGACCCACGCCCCCAGCGGTGGAAGTCGCGGTCGCCGGTGCCCTGGAACGATGGCATGCCCGGCTGGCATCTCTCTGGTCGAGAGCCAGCCTGGCAAATCTGACGATCCGCGGCAGCTGCGATCTCTCCGGCACGCTGTCTGCGGTCGAGGAGGGTTGGCGGCTCACACGGGGCGGCGGCGAGCTCGCAGATGTGGCCGTGGAACTTCCCGATGGCCGTTCCTTTGAGGAGCCGCGTGTGGTCGGCAGTGTGGCTGGCACGCTGTTCTCACATGGCCGGGGCGTGGAGATCTCGTCGGCTGAGGTGCTCACCGCCACCCTCTCGGTGAGGAGTGGTGGCTTCGCCTATCTACCGCGTGCGGGAGCCCTGGTGGCCGGACAGCGGCTGCCTTTGCTGCGTGGTGTTGGCCAGTGGCAGGCGGATGTTGGGCGGATGGAGCGGTGGCTTGTGACGCCGCTGACTGCCGCGACATGGCCCGCTTCAGGCCGCGTCTGGGGAACGTTCGACGTCAGCGAAGCAGCAGATGGGGTCGGGCTGCGGTTTGCCGCGACGGGCAATGATCTTGCCCTCGGTCGCGTGCCGGCCGCATCGGTGCTGGGCATAGGCGGCCCCACGGCGGCAACGGAGGTCTGGCGGGAGCCGCGGGCCACCTTCCTGCTGGAAGTCACGCGTCAAGGGCAAACGCCTACCGGAGACGTGACCATCAAAGCCGTCACACTCGAGTCGTCGACTGCAGCGGTGCAGGCGTCAGGCATTCTGCGGGATCTCGACCAGCAAGGTTTTCTCGAACTCACCGGCACCGCCAGCTACGACTGGGACCTGATCTCACGTCTGGCCACACCCTGGACCGGTGGACGTGTGCTCCTCTCCGGGAGCGGCGGACGTCCCTTCACGATCCGCGGGCCGCTGCAGGTTGAGCCACCTGAGGCTCTCGCAGACGACAGGATGCACACCGGGGGGCTCCCCGTCGATCCACTTGCCGAGCGTCCTCCAGTGGCTCCGCTGGAGCGGCCTGACGACTGGTTGGCCGCCGCTCGTGGTCTTGAGCCAAACAGACCTGCTCGTGGAATCACACGCAGCGTGTCGCATGCTGCGGCCTCTCCAGCCGGGGTGACGGCCGCCGCGTGGCTGCGGTCAGCATCGCTCGAGACCACGCTTGGCTGGCGAGCGGCAGACGTGTTTGGGGTACCGATCGCTGCAGGTGACATGCCGATGCGGCTGCTGGAAGGGCAGCTGGCGTTTGGGCCCTTTGACCTGGCAGCCTCGGGTGGGCGGCTTCGTGGAACACCATGGGTGCGGTTTCTCCCGGGGCCTGCAGAGCTCGTGGTGCCACCCGGCCGCATTGTTGAGCGGGTGGACATTTCTCAAGGCATGGCCAATCGCTGGATGACCTGGGTGGCACCGCTGCTGGGGCATGCGGCGGAGATCCAAGGCCGGCTCAGCATCGACACCGCGGGCACGCGAGTCCCCTTGGCAGACCCATTTGGTGGCCAGTCTGCAGGGCAGGTGATCTTTGAAGGCGTCGAGGTGACGCCTGGCCCTCCTGCTCAGCCACTGGTCACCCTGATTGGCCGCCTGCAGGCGCTGTTCGATCCGCGGTTTGGGATTGGCGACAAAGTGGTGATGATGCGAGTGCGACCAGAGCCAGTGCGGATCTGGCTGCACGAGCGGCGGATCTGGCATGAAGGCCTGGTGATCGATGCAGGACAGCTCACCGTTCGCACCCGTGGCAGCGTGGCAGAGGATGGCACACTCGACATGGATGTGGAGCTCGCCTTCCGAGGCGACATTGCAGGACAGACGCCGATCGTGGCCACCCTTCTGCGGACCCCACTGCTGATCCCCCTCAAGGGCACCCTCGACCGACCGCAGTTTGACGCCTCTGCGATCGATCAGATCTTCGTACGAATCGCGGAGAACACTGCCAATGCGGTGATCGGGGAAGGCCTTAGCCGCGGCCTTGAGGCGATGTTTGGCAACCCGCAGCCGCCCGCCCCACCTCGCTGAGTTCGCGCCGCAGCCTGCGATCGAGCGCCGCGATCAGTCGCTCCAGCCGCAGTCGGTAGCTGTGATGCTCAACCTCCAGCCGATGCCTGGGGGAGTCCACATAGCAAAACGGTGTGAGTGCGGGAGACTGCTGCCGCTTCTGTCGCAGCCAAGAGGCAGTCCGTGGTGCGTGACGACGTGCGAGGGCCATCCGAGCGACGACCCGAGCCTGAAGGTCGGTCAGTCCCCACTGGCCGCTGTCAGGCTGGATCAGTCCCACACACGCGATGTCGTCGCGATGGCGAGGCAGCATGTGCAGAAACAGATCGGGAGGATCATCATTGCCTCTGACGGAGGAGGCGTGAGCTGCGGTGGGGGCATGTCGACGGTCACCGAGTTCCTGGAGGTCGATAAACGGCATCTCAATGCGGAAACCTGTGGCAGCGATCACGACATCGATCTGTTCACGTCGCCCGTCGGCAAACACCACATCGCCCTGTTCAAACCGTTTCACGCTGCCAACGGAGCTGATCCGGCCCTCATCGATACGGCGATAGAGTCGCTCATTGATCACCGGATGGCTTTCCCAGAGCTGATGGTCAGGTGTGGGGAGCCGATGCCGATGTGGAAGGCCGATGGCCCGGTCGATCAGACGCAATGAAATCAGTCGTCGCAGCCAGATCGGCACGCCCATCTTCAGGAGCCGTTCGCCCCGCAGGTCGGCAGGGCGATTGAGGATCGTCCGCGGCACGATGTGGTAGTGGCGACGGGTCGAGTGAAACGTCGCTGCTGCCTGCTGGCTGACATCGACGGCGATATCGCAGCCGGAGTTGCCGCCACCGATCACCAGCACCCGCTTGCCAGCGAGGGGAAGCGGCGTGTCGGGCGAGCGATACTCCGCCGAGTGCAGGATCGTGCCGGAGAAGCTTCCTGGGATCTCGGGCATGCGTGCCGCATGGTTGTGCCCATTCGCGATCACCACACCTTCGTAGGCTCTCGTGGCCTGCCCTTTGATGTGCACGTCCCAGCCACCCCCAGCTCGGGGCACCACCCGCTGGACATCGCAGTGCGGACGGATCGACGGCCGCAGTCCGAAATGGTCCGCATACGACCGCAGGTAGGCCAGACAGTCGGTGTGGTGGGGATGCCATGGCAGGCTGCGTGGCATCGGGTAGTCCACAAACTCTGTCAGTGGCCGAGAGCTGATCAGCCGGGTCGAGGCAAACACACGGGAGGCCGCCGAGCCGAAGTACCAGTTGCCGCCGAGGTCGTCTTCTCGTTCCAGACACTCTGCCGGAAGCCCCAGCTCTTGCAGGCTCTTTAGCGTGGCTAATCCGGAAGGCCCAGCCCCGATCACACACCAGCGGCCGGTGCTCTGCGGGCGTGTGGGTGTGCCTGCGATCACAGCATCGCTCCAATCGCTTCGGCAAGGCTGGTGAGATCGGCTTCGGTGTGATGCCAGGACAGGCTGATCCGCAGCAGGCTGCCCCCCTCAGGCACGCTTGGCGGACGAATCGCAGGCACAAAGTAACCAGCCTCAGCAAGCGCCGCCGAGATGGTCACGGCACGGTGTGGCTCCCCGACAACGACAGGCACGATCTGGCCGCTGCGTTCGGTGGCCGAATCGGATGTGGTCGACACGGAGCGGGAGGCCAGCATGGCTCGAAACTCTGCCGCCTTGTGCAGCAGCTGCTGGCGACGAAAGGGCTCTTCACCAACAAGGGCGATTCCGCGAGCCGCTGCTGCGGCGACTCCTGGTGGATGGGCGGTGGAAAAAACCCAGGCTCGTGCGGCATGCGAAAGCCAGGTGGTCAGCGAGGCTCGGCCAGCAACAAACCCGCCGGCAGCACCGATCGCCTTCGAGAGCGTGCCCACTCGGATGTGCACCCCGTCACTGCACCCGGCCGCTTCGACTAGGCCACTGCCGCGGTCACCAAAGACCCCTGTGGCATGGGCTTCATCGACCATCAGCATGGCGGCATATCGATGAGCGATCTCAGATAGGTCTGCCAGCGGCGCGATGGTGCCATCCATCGAGAACAGGCTGTCGGTGACAATCAGCGTTCGCTTCGCAGGCCCTGCGGCTGCCAGCGCATGTTCGAGGGCGGTGAGATCCCGGTGTGGGTAGACGAGGAGGCGAGCTTTGGAAAGCCGGCAGCCATCGATGATGCTCGCATGATTGCGTGCGTCGCTGGCGATCAGGTCTCCTTCGCCGACAAGCGCGGGAATCGTAGCTGCATTGGCCGCATAGCCACTCGGAAAGGCGAGCGCCGCGTCCACTGAGAGCAGTGAGGCGATCGCCCGCTCCAACGTCTGGTGTGCGACCGACTGGCCACTGACGAGCGGACTCGCTCCTCCCCCAAAGCCTTCGGCACAGCTGCCTTTCGAGCAGGCCCGCGTGAGCCGCACATCACCGGAGTAACCGAGATAGTCGTTGGAACCGAAGTTGAGCAGCTGCTGACCATTGAGCTCGACCTCGCGGCCTTGCCGTCCGCGGCGAACTCGTGGCAGACGCCGCAGACCCTCGGCCTCAAGATGCTCAAGGGCCGGCTCAAGCCAGCTCAAAGCAGCCGGCAGTGGTGCTGCGGGCGGTGGTGAGGCTGAGGGTGGCGAAAGCGGTGTGGAGTCGGTGCGGCAGGACATTCCCTGATTATGGCTTCTTGCTGGCGAGCTTTTCGATGGTGCGAAACTCTCCGGCGGTGACAGGCATGACCGACAGTCGGCTGCCTTTGCGGAGCAGTTCCATGCCAGCGAGGGCTTTCACCCCACGCAGCTCCTCAAGAGGAATCTCACGAGAAAAAATCACGACAAGTTTCACATCGACCATCGCCCAGATCGGCTTCTCAGGAGTCGCCTTTGGGTCGTGGTAGTGGCTCTTGGGGTCGAGGGCGGAGTGGTCGGGATAGGCCTCTTTGACCACCTCGACAATGCCGACTGCAGCGGGTGGAGCGGCGTTGGAGTGGTAGTAGATACAGCGGTCACCCTTCTTCATGCTCTGCATAAAGTTGCGGGCCTGGTAGTTGCGAACGCCGTCCCAGCAGGTGGTTTTCTTAGGGGCTTTGGCGAGGTCCTGGATGGAAAAACTCGAGGGTTCGCTCTTGATGAGCCAGTGGTTCATTGACAGTTCCTTCGATGGTTGGCTCTATCGTGCGCGATCCTCGTCGCGTCTACAATCACCACTCCGCGATGGCCAGTGAGCACACAGTAAGCACCGCCTGGCCTGACAAGAACTGTCAGCCGTCGATCAGAACGACATGCAGTTCTTTGGGGCCATGGGCTCCCAGCACGAGGATCCGCTCGATGTCACCGGTACGGCTGGGGCCCGTGATGAACGACAGCATGCTGGGGAGCTGTCCGCCATGCTGTTGCTTCATGACCTCGAGAGCATCCCCAAGCGTGCTGACGATCTGCTCGGCACGGGCGATCACGACATGCACAGGGGGTAGAATCGAGAGGCCGCGGCCCCCCGAGAAACGGCTGCTGGCCAGGATTGAGCCGGTCTGAGCCACCAACAGTTCACACGAGGAGATGCCGGCGTCGCAGGTCTGCAACTGCCGCTTGTCACTACAGTCGCTGGAGTCCACCAGATAGGTTTCGCAGCTGACCTCGCCGATGACCTCGGCCACCAGCGGATCGTTGTGCCAGGCGATGCGTTGCCAGTCAGCCTCACGGGTCAGCTGAGCAACGCTGATTGTCGCCTCAGCGGTCGTGCCGCAGCGATGCACGACCGCCCGCAGCTTCTCGAGATTGTCAACAAGGATCGCCAGACGCTCGCCAGGGGTCTCGCCACCATCTGGCAGCCAGGGGCGACCTGCGTCTGCAGGAAGCACCGAGAGTGTGGGAAACGGAGAGCTCTCAGCCGCAGGCGGCTGCGGGCTGGCTGCGGTGTGTGTCACCAGCGTCCGGTCAAGGACATGGGGTGGCGGTGCTGCCACGCGAAGGCCTTCGCGGAGTCGCCCCAGGATCGCCTCGCGGCTCGCTCGCGAACAGTCTGGGGTGGTCGTGGGAGTGCTCATGCGGTGCCTCCTGGCAATGAGCGTGTGGCTGATCGCTGACGACGCCTCCAGGCAGACCGAAAACTCTCTTGCGGTGGTGAGGGGAGGTCACGACTCGCGAGCCACTCACGAACCAACGGAGGCTTCAGGCGACGGGCGAGACCCATCGTATGACGGGCGATCCAGCCGGCGATTCGAAACAGCCACGGCCGACTGGCTACAGCCACAAACAGCCGGTGGCCAAGTCGTTCCATTCGGCTTGGAGCAGTGCGAGCTGCGTTGCGGCGGTTGTGGAGTAGGTGGTGGTGGATGTCGATGCGTACCGGACAGGCGTCACTGCAGGCACCGCAGAGCGAGCTTGCTCCAGAGAGATGATTCCAGTCGGCGAGGCCTCGGAGGTGAGGCGTGATCACGGAGCCGATTGGCCCCTGATAGGTCGTGCCGTAGGTGAAGCCACCAACGTTCTTGAAGATCGGGCAGACGTTGAGGCAGGCGCCGCAGCGGATGCACTGCAGACTGTCTCGCTGTTCCGGATCGGCGAGAATCGCCGAGCGATGGTTGTCGAGAAGCACCACGTGCATCTCTTCTGGGCCGTCACACTCTCCGTCCTGTCGTGGACCACCGTAGAGCGTGTTGTAACAGGTCATTGGCTGACCAGCGCCCGCCGTGGCGAGCATCGGGAGCAACACCGAGAGGTCGTCGAGATTGGCGACAACCTTCTCGATGCCCACCAGGGCGATATGCATCCGTGGCAGGGCCGCGGTGAGCCTCGCGTTGCCCTCGTTCTCTGTGATTGAGATCTGCCCCGTCTCGGCAACGAGAAAGTTTGCTCCTGTGATGCCTACGTCGGCGTCGACATAGAGCTGTCGCATGTGATCGCGAGCGATCATCGTCAGCTCTTCGGGGCTGTCCGTTGGTGCAGTGCCGAGGTTGTCTTGAAAGAGACGGCTGATCTCCTCACGGCGAACATGCATGCAGGGAAACACGAAGTGGTAGGGCGGTTCCCCACGAAGCTGCTGAATGAACTCACCGAGGTCACTCTCCACCACACCAAACCCCTCCTCTTCCAGGGCGGCATTGAGGTGTATCTCCTCGCTGGTCATGCACTTGCTTTTGATGATCGCCTTAGCATTCGCCTTGCGGAGCAGGTCAAGAATGATCTGACGGGCTTCCTCGGCGTTGGCTGCCCAGTGCACCCTGCCACCACGGGCCTCAAAGTTGTCCGCAAACTGCTCCAACAGCGTGTCGAGCTGGTTGACAGCCGACCACTTCGCGAGGCTTGCCGCATCGCGAGCGTGTTCCCAGTCGCGATACCGTGCTTTCTGGGCATCCCGGCTCTTGTAGTAGCCGGTCAGCGCTGAGCGCACGAACGAGCGGTGGCCAACATCGGCCACGTGTGCGGTGGCATCAAGCAAGAACCGACGTTTGGGGCTCGCAGCGGCGGCTGGCCCGTGCGGCTCATCAGGTTTTTTCCCCGCCTCCAGTGAGGCAAGGGCTGCGGTATGCTGGAGGCTCGTCATAGTCCAAGGTGGCTGTCGGGAAATCGGCCTTGTCTTTTACAGGATACCCGTTGTGCGGGAACCTGGTCAGAGGGAAGACCAGCAGCCAGCCGCACTGGGATGACAAGAGCACTGGGATGACGATCTGAAGTTCTGTGGGGTCTCCCGGCGGAGGCCGGACCATCTGCGGTTGTTGCGGAGGAGGTTGGGTGTGGGAGGCCTGATGGCAGAACCCTCGGTCTGGTTCATTGTGTGGCTGGGGATC
>JADHNY010000068.1 GCA_016779265.1 Pirellulales bacterium
CAACTCGTGGCCTACGACCTGCCAGGCTTTGGTGGGAGCGAGGGCGGTGAAGAGTGGATGTCGTTCACACGCCAGGCCGAGTTTCTCGCCGAGTTCATCAGAGCCAAGGGTATCAAGCGACCCCACATCGTCGGCCCCGACATTGGCATGCCGGCCGCGCTGACCTATGCGGCCTCCCCCGCCTGCCAGGCCGCAAGCATCCTTGTCGGCGATGGCCCCTGCCTGGTCGCCAGCAGCAACGGCAGCCTGATTGAGAAGCTTATTCATTCTGCATTCTGGCGAACGGTGATGCGGGTGGCCGGGCCCGGTGCAGGGATCGAAGGGGCCTACCGACTCTGCTACGTCAACTATCAGCCCTCGAGAGAAGAAACCAGCGACTACATCGCCGGCCTGGCGGGTCGCATGAACAACATGTTTCGCTGGTTCATCGACTATCCCAAGTCGCTCGCGGGCCTGGAGCCGCAACTCACAAAGATCACGCTGCCCACAAAGGTCTTCTGGGGCGACGCCGACAAACTGCTTTTTATTGACAACGGCACACGGCTGGCACGCATGCTGCCCCAATCATCACTCACAATTTTTCCCAACTGTGGCCACTTCTGTTACCAGGACCAAGCAGAAAAGTTTGTTGCTATGGTTCGCGACTGGGTCATGCACCACGAAGACACGGAGGCCAACAAGCCGTGACGATGCTTCCTCAATCACCTGTTTGTGAATGCAGACTCATCGTACAAGCAGCCATGTTGCTGTGCGGTGTCTTGCTGCTCGTAACCGATGAGCAGTCGTACGCAGCAGAGCCGCTAGACAAGCCAAATATCGTCGTCATCTGGGGCGACGACATCGGGCAATCCAACCTCAGTTGTTACACGAAAGGCCTGATGGGCTACCAGACGCCCCGCATCGACTCGATTGCCCATGCTGGCATGCTCTTTACCGATTATTACACAGAACAATCCTGCACCGCCGGCCGCAGCGCGTTCATCACGGGGCAATATCCGTTCCGTACCGGGCTCACAAAAGTCGGCCTCCCTGGAGCACCGCTTGGACTATCCGCCAAGGATCCCACGCTCGCTCAGCTGCTCAAGAACCATGGCTACGCCACTGCACAGTTTGGCAAGAACCATCTCGGTGATCGCAATGAACACCTTCCCACGGTGCACGGCTTCGATGAGTTCTACGGCTTCCTCTATCACCTCAATGCTATGGAGGAACCCGAAGACCGAGACTATCCCAAGGATCCGACATTCCTGGCAACCTTTGGGCCACGTGGCATTCTCGAGTGCCGTGCGAGCACCATCGATGACCCGACTGAAGATCCACGGTTTGGCCGGGTTGGCAAGCAGGTGATCAAAGACTTAGGTCCGCTCACTCGCAAGCGGATGGAAACCATTGATGACGAGATGGCAGAACGTGCTGCCGAAACGATCCGCCTGCTCGCAAGTGAAGACAGACCGTTTTTCACCTGGATCAACTTCTCGCATATGCACTTTCGTACGCACGAGAAGCCCGAAAGTGAGGGGCAGGCTGGCCGGTGGCAGTCGGCCTACCACGACGTGATGATCGACCACGACCACAATGTCGGCACGGTGCTTGATGCTATCACCGCTGCCGGCATTGAAGGCAACACGATCGTGATCTACGGCACTGACAACGGGCCTCACATGAACACCTGGCCAGACGCCGGCATGACGCCTTTTCGCAGTGAAAAGAACACCGGGTGGGAAGGCGCCTACCGAGCCCCATTCCTGATTCGCTGGCCGGGCAAAATAAAGGCCGGCAGCATCTCCAACGAGATCATGTCAAACCTCGACTGGCTTCCCACGCTGCTCGCCGCGGCTGGCGAACCTGACGTGAAGGAAAAGCTGCTCGTCGGACATGACGCCGACGGCCATCTTTTCCGTGTTCATCTTGATGGCTACAACTTTTTGCCATTCCTGCTTGGTGAAGAGCAGGGCGGCCCTCGTGATGAGTTCTTTTATTTCTCCGACGAGGGTGACCTCCTGGCGATGCGATACGACAACTGGAAGATGCATTTTGCATACATGCCCGTTGAAGGTACCGCCCGGATCTGGGTCGAAACATTCAAAAAGACTCGGGCACCCCTGATCTTCAACCTGCGCACCGACCCCTATGAGCGAGCGGAGATCACCAGCAACACCTACTGGGACTGGTCGCTCAGCAAGCTCTATCTCTTGATGCCAGCGCAGAAGATGGCGGGAGAGTTTCTGGCAACCTTCAACGAGTTCCCACCGCGTCAGAAGCCCGGAAGCTTTACCGTTAGCGACGCCGTGGAAGTCCTGCAGACACCCCATTCTCGCTAACTCGTGAAGTGGAGCTCTCGTTTCGGTCTCGAAACCAGATACAGCGAGGACCAGCCGACGTACCAAACTTCGACTCGGCTATGGCCTTACCTGGCATCACGGCTGATCGACTGCAGGCCTTCGGCAAACGCCTGTCCAATCAGGGCCATCGTCTTGCCGCAGCCGAAGTAGTGGTAGGCGGCGTTTGACGCTGCCCGCGCCCAGAGCCCCTGGATCTCCGGCGTGGCGAGTTCGGTGGCGATTTTGTCCAGTTCAGCTGCAGCATCATCCTGGCTGATCTCGCCCTTCTTGACGGCCTGCTCCAGCTGCCGTTTGCGGCCATTCAACGCATCCCGCGTTTTCGCGACAGCATCCAGCCGCATGTCCCAGCAGGGGGCCGTCTGGACGGCGATCACGCTGCCTTGAAACTCTGGAAGCTTCGCCGGGGCTGCCATCGCCTTGCGAAACTCGGCATGGATCGGCTGATACCGCGGCTCGAGGTTGTCAATCGGCCCGTTCGTGCCCATCACCCCGATCACAAACGGCATCTCAGGAGCCTTGAGGTCGCGACGCACATCGCGAATGAAGGTCGCAAGCACTTCGCTGTAGGCGTCGTAGCTGCCGGGGGTGCCCCGATCGGGATACACGCCGCCATCCACCATGTCGTTCCAGCCCTGAAACCAGACAAACCCCGCCAGCTCATAGCCCTGCTGCGGGTCGTAGCCCGGCACCACCCGCGCAGGGTCGGCGAGCACCTTTTCGACATGCTCGACCATCAGACGATAGAAGGCCCCGCTCCGCTCGCGGCGGGCCGCTGCCTCTTCACCAAGATCGAGGCCGCGCTTGGCGATCGCTTCCTGCTCCTGCTCGTTGAGCTCATAAGGACCTGCCGAGGGCGGCCGGAAATCAGTGTGCAGCGACTTGCCGCCCCAGGCGGTCTTGATGATCAGGATCGGCCCGTCGACGGCCTCTCGCATCCGCAGGCCAAAGGTGTATTCCGGCCCGATTGTATCGCTTGCTTCCGCGGGGTCTGTCCGTGCCCCAAAGCCGACGGTTAGCGGACCGGTTCCCTCGCCCATCTCCGGACCCCGGCCCTGCGTGAGATACGACACCCAGGTGTTGGCAACGGTGCGAAAGCCGCCTCCACCATCGGTCATCTCCGCAAGCAGCCCGGCGGTCGCCGGATCCTCAGCCATGTAGGGCAGCGTGGAAACCTTCGCATGCCCCTGCATGTTGGACTGGCCGGCGAGGATGTAGACCTTCAGAGGCCCGCTCTGACTGCCGCTCTCAACATTACCTGCGGCCAACAGCGTGGTCCCGCTGCTCAGCGTCAGCAGGCCAGTCATCAGCACCACGTTGGCGGCTCTCATCAACAACATCGGTATCGTACCTCTTCGGGGCAGACTGACCAGGGTGGCCGTATTGGCTGCCCGTGTCACTCAGTTCACGCATGTGTCGCGAGTTTCGCACCCCGGCGGCGAAGACGCCACCAGCCAGCCATTCCTGCAGCCATACCAGCGAGCACCCAGCTGCTCGGCTCAGGCACGGGAGCTGCCTGAACAGCACCGGTGTTGCGAAATCCCAATCCATTCGTTCGCGGGCTTCCATAAACATCAAACAGCAGGGGCTGGCCGTCGATAGGATTCAGCAGCTCATTCGCTCCGCCGCTTCCGGCATCGCTGACCGCATCGACCAGCGGACTCGTCGTCAGCGGCACGGCTCCCTGAGGAAGCGACTCAAAGAAATCGATGCCTGTGATCTCGGAGATGGCGAAGGTGTCGCCGCTGGTTGTCAGTGACGCATTGTTAAACAGCGCCTGCAGGGCCGCCTGATCTTGGCTGGCCGTCGCCATGACGAAACTAAACTCGTCGGCGGTCAGATTGCCGCCGGTCAGCTCGATGTAGGTGTCGTTTCCAGCAAAGAAATCGTCCCAGTTCAGGGGCACCACCACGCTGGAGTCGAAGTTGATCGTGCCACCCTGGGCTGCGGTCAGCGGCATGCCCTCGTAGCCGAATGGTTCATTCGAACCATTGCTAAAGAGTGAGTTGTAGAGAATCGAAGATGCCTCCACGTTGGCCATACCATTGGGCCCAGTCAGGATCCGCTGTGTCTGCTGCATGGTTTCCCCGTCATTCAACTCCAGGATGCTGTTGGTGAAGTTCAGAGTGCCGACTATGCCACCATCACCCCCGCTAATCTGCAGTCCCCCTGAGTTGCTGAGAACGGACGAGACGACGTTTGCCGTGCCGCCAACCCAATTGAGTGCACCCGCACCATACGATCCTGTGATCGTCGAGTTTTGCATGTTGAGCGTGCTGGCAAGTCCGCTGATGCTCCCATTGAAAATCACAAAGTCATTGTCCACAGCTATGATGTCACCGAACGGATAGTTTTTGTTGAGGGCAATCCCGTCGAGATTCAACGTCGCGCCGTTGTTGGCTACGAAGGCGCTGCGGCCATCGACGCCGGTGTAGTTCACGATGTTCGTATAGCGGCCCCCGTCAACACTCAGCGTCGCCTTGTCGTTGACGCTGAGCAGTGACGCGACCCCATCGGCGTTGAGGTTTCGGATCGTCACGTCCACGCCGCTGTTGTCTTGGCCAAAGGTGCCAACTTGTGCGAACGAGACACCGGCCCTCACCACGGCATCGCCTGGCACAAGCGGAGACGAGTAAGGGCTGCCGACGATGTTGGTTTTGGTTGCCACCAGCCCTCCCGTGGTGACATATGCAGGATCGGCCACCAGAGTGGCTCCGTTGCCCTCGACGGTCACCGACTCAGTGAAGCGGGTCAGCCAGGTTGGGCTGCTCGCGAGCTTGGCACCGTTGTCGGCATCAATCTGCAGCCCGCTCTGCACGCGGATCGTGTCGACACCTGGGGTGGTGTTGGCCTGATCGACTGCCCAGGCAAAAGACCCGACAGTGCTGGTCGTTCCCCAGAAGTCGAGCGTGACGTCGAAGTCTGCAGCGTTTGCCGCGGTTCCGCTCATCAGCAGCACGAGAGGCAGGGCACATCGCTGCAAGAGGACAGACGAGAAACAACGACGCGAGGGAAGGTGGCGGTGCATGGTGGTGGTTCCGAGGGCCGACTGCCGAGGCAGTCGCGGGAGAAAAGGCAGCACAAGGCTTCCTCCAGCGTCTGCCGGCAGCCGATGCCCCTCAGCTCCACTCACCTCTCGTCACGGCACCCCAGAGAACACTGGTCGACCATGCCAGAGGCCGGTGATCCTCACGCGTCTGTCGCAGCATGGCTCGGTCTTCACAGACACAACCGGGATGCCGAAGAGGGGTCCCGGCCAGAGCAGTGCCACTGGCAAGCGAAAGGTTGCACCCAAGCGCAGAATGCTGCCGCCCCCCGATGGGCCGGGCAGAGAGGAGCCAAGAAGGCTCACAGGCGCTGAGAGGAAGTCACGAGCAACTCAAGAGAGAAACGGATTAGTGAGATTTAGAAGGGTAACGATTCCAGCAGATTTCTGCAAACGTTCAGCATGCGAAACCTCCCGGCAGAGCCCAGGCGTCAGCCGTCGGGGTCGTCAATCAGCTGCTGCAGCCGGGCGGCGTGTTCGGGAACGAGCCGGGGCAGCCAGGAGGCGTCGACGAGGCCGAGGGAAAGCATGTCGAGCAGGTGGATCTGGTCTTTGCGGCGGAACGAGTTGAGCTTCATCCGCACCAGGGCCTCGAGGGTCACGATGGTGTAGTCATCGGCCGACACAAAGCCGGCGGACTCAAGCGCCGTGGTGATTGCGGGGAGGTCGCTGCGGCGGACGAGCAGATCGACGTCTTGGGTGTTGCGGACCGCGGCGCGATCGACGCGGGCCACCCAGGCGGCGACGGCGTTGCCACCGGCCATCGCGTATTTGAAGTGCGGGCAGTCACGGCATTCAATGTCTCTAGTCAGGTGCTCACTCAGAGCCAACTCGAGTTGTTCAATGGCCACGATTCCTCAAATCCGCACCCGTCTTCTGGAGGTTTTTCCGGAGCGGCAGGCCGATGTGCTCGCGCATGTGGTGGTGGAGTCGCACGATGACCTGGTAACGCAGGCTGACCTGCACAAACTCACCGGCGTTGTTTCCGATCTGGCCAGCGTCGTCACCGACCTTGCCGAGTCGCAAAAGGAGCTCGCAGAGGCTCAGAAGCGGACGGAAGACCGTGTCGAGGAGTTGGCTGAAGCCCAGAGGGGCACGGAGCTGGCCGTGGCCGACCTCGCGAAGCAGGTGGGCGGGCTTGCCAACAGCCTCGGGGGCGCGGCATAGCGAAGTAGGGCTGTCGCAACTGCGGCGAGCGGGCCTGCTACTTGGCGATCCCGATGAGCACCGGATCGTGGTCGGAACTGCGATACGGGCTCGCTTCGTAGAGCGGCTCAGGATTGTATTCCTGGTTGTAGTCAAACCCCCGCAGCTCGTCGGCGTTGATGTGCCAGGTTGCGATGCCCGTGACATCAGCGGCCATCGACTCGGTGCCAAACGCATGGTCGAGTGAGCCGCACTGCCCGTAATAGACATACGAGTAGTCGGCCGTCGTTCCTGGATCGATGCCGCCCTGTCGTTCCCGGAGGTCAACCAGGCCGCCCGCCCGCAGGGTGTCGAGCGGGTCTTCCTGGGAATACGCGTTGAAGTCGCCGATCACCAAGATGCGGGCGTCGGCTTCGCGCTTCTGCACCGCGTCAACATATCGGCAGATGGCCGCCGCCTGATCGCGTCGTGTGGCGTTGTAGGCCCCCTGGCCGTCGCCGCGATCCTTGTTGTCGGCGTCCGCCTCGTCGGCCCCGCCCTTCGACTTCCAGTGATTCACCACGACGGTAAACGGCTGCTCTGACTCGGCCATCGTGAAGGCCTGCACCAGCGGGGCACGGGCCTCTCGAAACGCCTCGTCAACAATCACCTCCACATCCCCCACAGTCGACACGCGGTCCGACCGGTAGATGATGCCCACGCGAATCGCGTCGCTGCCGCCAGGGGCCGAACGAAACCCGGCGGGAAGGCCGCAGGCTGCGAAGCGTTCCTCGTGGCCACCCCCCAGCAGGGCGCCGAGCGTGCGATTGAGGCTGGCGACCAGCCGCGCTTCGGCGTCGAGATTGTTTTCCAACTCCATCAGGCCGATCACGTCCGCCTGCATCGCAAGGATCGCGGCAGTGAGCTTGGCTTCCTGCCGTTCACGCTCTGCTTCGGAGTCAGCCCCCCGCGCGTCGTTACGACCATCGTCAATCGAGCTGAAATAGTTGAGCACGTTGAAGCAGGCCACGCTCACCGCAGGCTCACCGAGCGACGGCCGCTGCGGTCGCTCTGCCAATGTCCAAGTCAGCGGCGTGTTGGGAACGAGCACGAGCGAATTGCCCCGGGTTTGAATCTCGCCCGACACGCCTTGCACCACCGAGCCGAGCCGGACGGTGTCGAGGCCCGTGCCGAGCTCTGGAAACATCCTGGGCGGGAAGGTGTTTTGATCCTCGAATCCGTCGTCGATGATCAGGGTCGCGGCGGTGTTTCGCTTCTGGGCTGCGGTCACCTCCGCCACATTGCTCCCGCCGGTGCTTGTGGTGTCGGAGGAATCGGCATCGTTGGGATCGATGTGTTCCGTCGGAATAAACAGCCGCTCTCGCGCCACCTTCACCTCGCCCCACCGCAGCAGATTGAAGGTGTCGACGACCACGAGTTCACCGCTGATCGCGACCTGCTGCCCCACGAGCGACCGCCAGTCGACCTGGCTCAGGTCGCCTTCGATGACGATCGCCTCGCGAGTGCCTGCGGTGGCGGGGTCGGCCTGACGCGGAGCTGGTGCCGACACCGTTGGAGAGGCCTTGGCAGGTGAGCCGCTGCCATCAGCCACCGGCGGCGCGCAGCCAGGCAGCATGCTGGCGCACAGAATCGCCGCAGCGATCGCCGCGAGCACCCTCAGGCACGGGAGGGGGAACAGCGCAGAAAACAGCGTCGTGCGGTGCAAGAGCATGGTGAGCAGGTTCTCCTCGGCGTCGTTCAAAGCCGCTCCGCAGCCGCGTGCGGCACAACATTGTTCGAGCGATTCTGGATGACAAGAAGCGGATGGAAACATGGGCTACGCGACAAAGGCGAGAATCGCAAAGTAGTGGCAGCCGCTCCCTCCCAGCACAAACATATGCCAGGCGGCGTGGAAGTAGCGGACGCGGTGATCCAGCACGAGAAAGATCACACCAACCGTGTAGATCACGCCCCCAGCGGCCATCCACCCCAGACAGGCCAGCGGCACAAACGGCGCGAGGATCATCGCCGGAAGCCAGCCGAGCGCCACATACGGCAGCGGCGAAAAGGTGTGATCGACGCGATGCTCGGCGAGCACCTTCGATGCGAAGCCCAAGAGCGCCGCTCCCCAGAGCAGCGCGAGCACCGGCAGGGTCCATGCCGAGGGGAGGAAGGCCACGAGAAACGGGGTGTAGGTGCCAATGATCAGCAGAAAAATCACCCCTTGATCCCAGACAGCAAGCCGATGCTTCCATTCGGGCTGCTGCACGCCGTGGGAGAGGGCAGATGCCGCATACGTCGCCACGAGCGTGGCTGTGTAGAGGCCGCATGCCAGCGCGATCGTCCAGTGCGTGCAGCTCGCCAGCAAGGCGACCGCCCCGACCAGGCTGAGCACCACCCCCGCAGCGTGCGTGATCGTGTTGGCCAACTCCTGACGGGCATCGCGGGGAAGACGGGGGACGGTGCTGGGCATGGCGAGTGAGAAACGGGGGGTCGCGGTGAGACTGTCGCACGCAAGCCCATTCGTCAACGGCCTGCTGAACGTGCCTAACTCACCACCAGGATCATCGTCTGAGCCTATCTGGCGAACGGCCACTCGACCATACGATCCGTTCCACCACTTTGCCGGGAGTGAGTCGCCATGGATATTCCCATCACGGCGACGGTGCCCGGTAACGCCGAAGCAGTCCCCAGCCTCCGCAGGCGAGTCCGGCCAATGCCATCACCCAGGTCGACGACTCAGGCACGGCAGCGAGGCGGAAACCGGGGTAACTGTCCGTGAAATTCGTTGCGGCCTCGCGGCGGTCGGTAGAAACCGGATCGTCCCCGAGACAGCCGCCGCCCCGGAGACCACGAGTCGAACTTGTTGCTCCCGTCAGATCGTTCCACTCCCAGACATTGCCGCTCATGTAAAAAGCGCCGTAGGCGAGGTGACTGAATGGACGGATTCAAAACTTTGAGTACACCATGGCACTCTTCTGGAAATATGCTCGGTCTGTGCTGATTTCAGAACAGCGACTGGTGCCGAACAGCCCCAAGGGAGTGCTCAAAGATGCTGTCGCCTGCAGCTATCTTCTCGAGGAGGAGTATCCTGCTGCGATTCAAATGTATGACGACCGGAACCGCTGCAGTCATTGCGATCAGCAGGAGATCATTCCCAGCATTCTCGTTCGTCTCCCAGCTCATCTTGCTGTGATGCAGGAGGTCTTTGGCCGGCTGCCACCCGCCGGCCAGGACGAACTGAGGTCTTTCAGCGAAAGTTGACGCCGGGTTCGGCCACCCCCTTCCGCGTGCAATTTCTTTTCCAGAGCTCCAGCCGCACATAAGGCGGTCAAATTTTTTTGGGAATTCGGACTCGAGCGGGAGTAAACCCCATAAGGAGGTAGCCTGCCGCGATGACCGAACTGTCACAGCCCGACTGCTATGAGGCGTTCCTGGCACTCTTCGCTCGACACGAGCGAGCCATTCGTGGCGTCGTTCGGTCTGTGCTGCCTTCGTCGCATGATGCCGACGAGGTGATGCAGGAAGTTGGGCTCGCATGCTGGCGGAAGTTCTCAGACTTTCAGGATGACGATGCCCCCGACAGTTTTTATCGCTGGGCCTGTGTTGTTGCCAGATTCGAGATCCTCAAATACCGCCGAAAATGTGCTCGTGATCGTTTGGTGCTGAGCGAGGAGATCATCCAGCTGCTTGCTGCCGACGCAGAAGAAAGGCTGACTGTGGCGGAATCGGAACGCCGCGCCCTCGAGGCATGTCTCAAACGCCTCTCGCCGGCAGACCAGCGTTTGCTGTTAAGCGTCCACACACCTGGTGATTCCGTGGCAGCCATCGCTCGGCAGCTCGGGCGGCAGACGCGTCGACTCTACAGCAGAGTCGCTCGGCTCCGAGAGCTGATGGGGGAGTGTGTCAGGCGGAAAATATCTGAGGAGGGTACGTAGTTGGGCGACGAACTGAAAACCCTCGCCAGGGCATACGGCGATGGCACGATCACCACACCCGAGCTTCTCGAGCTCGAAGCGCGGCTCGCAAAAGATTCGGATGCTCGCGGAGCCTTCCTCCACGAGATGAGCCTAATCGACGCGCTGGAAGACATGGCCGCCAGCGGCGCACTCATCGCACAAGACCAGAGCCAGCCACCACCAAAGCCAGCCTCTCGTTGGGCCTGGGTGCGATGGGTCTCGCTCGCCGTCGGAGCGGTCGCCATGCTCGCTTTTTCTCGCTTCGCGTGGCTTGACTCCAGCAGTCCAACCATTGGCACGCTCGTCACCCACCAGGGCACTGTCCGCTGGACGGGACACAACGGTGTCGTGGAAACCGATCTGGAGCCTGGCGACTCTCTTCCCGGTGGAACGCTGGAAGCGGTTGGCGCTGATGCCTGGGCGTCGTTCCGTTTCCATGACGGCTCACTCGTGACGCTCTCCGGCGACGCCGAGGCAGTCCTGGCCAACCGCACGCAAAAACAGCTGCACCTCCGGCGTGGCACCATCTCTGCGGATGTCGAGCCTCAGCCTGCCAACGCGCCGATGATCGTGCATACATCTGCCGCCGACCTCGAAGTGCTGGGAACGCAGTTCAACGTCTCGGCTCGGCAGACAGATACCGAACTGGCTGTCCATCACGGACTTGTGCGTCTTCAACGGTCCAGTGATGGGAAGACGCTTGACGTGTCTGCGAAACACCGCGTGGTCGCCTCCATCGATTCCGTCGCAGACCTCACCGCTGAGCACCTCGGTCCACTGCCGACGGCCTGGGAAAGTCGGTTCGAGAGCGACACGAATGTTCTCCATGGTTCCTGGAAGCCACCACTCTTTTCCCTGGCAGCCAGGCTCAAACAGGACGTTGCGAAGGGAACCCTGACAGAAGCAGAGGCGCTCGCTGAGTACCAGCAGGCCGCTCGCTTCGAGGCCCAAGGCTCTGTCTGGGCGCTGCCGTCAAAGATTGGAAGTCTCGTCTGGCTCGATGTGAAAGATGAAAACGGCCGGCGGGTTTTGCTGAGTGAGCAAAGCCGGCTCCGGGTCAGGGGGCGACACGTCGCTGCGACAACGCTCACGATGGGGGTGACCCTCTCTGCCGAAAACGGTGGCTTCATCGGCAAGTTCAGTCGTGAGATCTCCGTGGATTCGGTCGAGCGGTCGGCCGACGGCAGTTTTGAATGGGTTGTTGAAGGCCGTGAGCTCATGCCGCCGTCAGATGCCGCCATCACCAGTTTCGAGATTCACGATTGGTGGTGCATCGCGGATTCACCGACGGCCAAGTTTGAAATCACCCAAGTCGAAGTTCTCAATCCAGAAGAGGAGACGCTATGAAACTCAAGCCTACTCTCATGTTGCCACTCGTTGTTGGCAGCCTCCTGCTCGCGGCTCCCCTCCGCAGCGAAGACAGCACTGCAAAAGACCGGGCATCGTTGAAGGCAAAACTTCAACAAGCCGTCGAGGCCGGCAAGCTGACTAAGGAGCAGGCGGCCTCCAAGTATCAGTTGGCTATCGAGTGGTCCAATGGACCAAAGAAGCAAACAACACCGGTCGATCTCTCCAGGTTTACAAACAAGCTGAAGTCACTCGTGGCTGCAGGCACGCTCACGACAACAGAAGCGATAGATCTGTACAAGTCAGTCGTCTCCGCCGATTCGCCACAGGGATCACTGCCACAAAAGCAGGGCGTCAACGGTGCGGACTATAAGATTGGAACCCTTGAAGAACAGAAAAAACTCAGTGCTTCGCTGCCCACCACCTCCACCGCCGGTGACGAGGAGGGACCAGTCGCCACCGGGTTCTTTGGCTGGGCAGCAGAAGCGACGCATCGGTTCATGGACAACAGCCACCAGGGCAAGCCCCGCCTGATCACGGGGCTCTCTTTTCGGCTCGATCACCGCGATCATGACTCAATCGGCCGCGACTGGGAGAACGTGACGATTCGCATCGCTCATGGCGACTGGTCGTCGATTCGCTACAACACTTCGGCAGAGTTCGCATTGGTCGACGATCCGCATGTGGCCTTTTCCAAGCCCTGGAGTTTCCCCACCCTCAAGGGCTTTCCGCCAACGAAACCGGCGGACTGGGGCGGTCCGCAGAATGCGCTGAGTTTTCGCTTCGATGAACCCTTTGCCTACAACGGCAAGGACGCCATCTATGTGGAGTTTGTTTTCACCGGAGGTAAAGCCGAAGACGGGCGTCCATGGAAAGGCGATCTGCCTTTTGGGTTTGAATACTTCTTAGATTCCATGCCCGAATCGGGTGGCTGGCGGGTTGCTCAGAGACCAGTTGATCTCTACCGCGAGCCACGGGTCGAGGCGGTCGTGTCGTACACCGCTGGCGGCCAGTCTGTCTGGACTTCGTCGCCCAAGGGGATGCCGTATCTCAAATGGGACTTCACAGACTTGAACGAATAACGGTGGGCCATCCAACGTCCCACGTTATCGCGATAACTCCCATGAACCTGTAGGAGCCTCTGCCGTGCATCGTCAAAAAGGCCTGGTCGTACTTGCCTGGCTGATCGCCGCAGTCGCGAATGTTTGTTCGCCTTCCGACAGTGGGTTCTTCAACTTTGAAAGCCCTCAGTCACATGGACTTGCCAGCTCCGTTGACGGAGAGCACCTGCTCGTAGTCAACACGCCTGCCAGGTGTCTCGTCGTGCTGGCAGTGACGGAGCCGACGTCCCCGAGAGTCGTGGCAGAAATCCCTGTGGGCCTTGAGCCTGTTTCCGTCGCCTCGCGATCTGCGGAAGAAGCCTGGGTCGTCAATCACCTTTCCGATTCGGTGAGTGTTATCGATGTCTCTCGAGGCGTCGTCATCGAGACGATTCCCGTTGGAGGCAGGCCGGGGGATATTGTCTTTGCAGCCGATGAGCAGCTGGCCTTTGTGTCATCAATGGCCGACCGCTGTGTTTGTGTGATCAATACCGCAACCCACGACGTCATCAAGCAGATCCCCATTCCCGCAGACTCACCCCGCACCTTGCTCGCAAGCGGAGATGGTCAGACTGTTTGGGTGGCCAGCTTTCTCTCCGGCAATGGCACCACGGTCATCCCACATACCAGCGCCCCGCCACCACCCGCACCGACTCGCTCTGATCTCCCCGACCCGCCGCAACAGGGCATCATCGCCAGCACGAGTGATCCCCGCTGGCGAGACACGCTGGGTTTCGAGCTGAAGGATGAAGACGTCTTTGAGCTTGATGTGCAAACCACAAGCATTCGCCGCAGCTTTGCGAAGGTCGGCACAACACTCTTCAACATGGCTGAGCATCCGACAACCCGTGAGATCTGGGTGACCAATACCGATGCACGAAACCTGATTCGGTTTGAGCCCGAACTGAAAGGGCATGTCGTCGACAACCGGATCAGCCGGCTCAGCCGAGCGAGCAGCGCAGCCAATGAGGTCTCCATCACTGACCTGAATTTGCAGAGACGCGATGAACAGCCTTTGGCCATCGCTGAGCCAGAGAACGCCATCGCACAACCGACTGACGTGATCTTCACTTCCAACGGAGAGAAAGCTTTTGTGGCATCGTTTGGCACCGACCGCATCGGCGTCTTCGACGCTGCTGGGAATGCTCTCGCCAGCATCAGGCTGACGAAAACCTCTGCCGAGGCGGCCAATCCGCAGAGGAAGCGAGGCCCGCGTGCGCTGGCGATGCACCGCAACGGAACAACGCTGTACGCACTCAATCGGCTCTCCAACAGCGTTTCGGTAGTGGACACGGAGGCTCAACGAGTGGTCGCCGAAGTGATGCTGCATGATCCGACGCCAGACGTGATCCGCTCCGGACGTGGCTACCTGTTCGACGCCACCCTCTCTGGCAACGGAACCGTCTCTTGTGCTTCGTGCCATGTCGATGGCGACCGGGATGGTCTGGCCTGGGACCTCGGCGATCCGGGTGGAACGCTGTTCAACAACGGCACCGCCCAAACGGTGCATCCCATGAAGGGGCCGTTGCTGACGCAGACGCTGCGAGGGCTCGCGGGTGAAACCATGTTTCACTGGCGGGCGGATCGACCAGGACTCGAATCCTTCAATGGAACCTTCGAACACCTGCTCGGCGGCACGCCGCTTGACGATGACGACCTGGCTGTCTTCGTGGGCTATCTCGAGAGCATCCGCTTTGGGCCCAACCGGCCCAGCGGTGCAGCTGTCGCTCAATCTGTGGGAACGAGCGCCCGCGATGGAGAAAGGATTTTTCGGACGCGGCTGAACATCGGACGAGAAGGCCGCAATACCTTTCGCTGTGTCGACTGCCACACGCGGCCCAATGGAGCTGGCAGTACCGGCTTCACTGGCTTATTTGGGCAACCCGCCAAAGTGGCCCAGCTGCGAGGCCTCAGTCAGCGGATAACGTTTGCGAGCGATGGCACCCGGGTGAGTGGATTTGGTTTTGGTGCTGATGGATCCAAAGCATCACTGCTTGAGTTTCTTGCGGATTCTCATCGCTTTTCAGAACTCAGCGAGCAGGACAGAGCGGCCCTGCAGAACTTCCTCTTTGCATTTCCCACCGAGACCGCATCGATCGTCGGGTTCTCCCGCACCGTGCATGTCGCCAACCGCAACGACGCCTCACTTCAAGCCGATATTGAGGTGATGACGGTGCAGGCACTGCGTGGGTTTTGCCGGGTGTCGGTGAACGGGATGCTACAGGGGAAACAAATCGACTTTGTGTACGACCCGAACACAGAGTTGTTTCGCAGCCGAAGGGATGCCACGAAAGAGGCCACCTGGGAGCAGATCGCGTCAAAAATCGACGATCATGAGTCGTTTGTGTCGCTGGTTGGGCTACCACCAACTTCTGCCCAGGCTGCTGATGAATGAGCATGGGAACTGTGTTTGTTGCGTCAGACTCAACGGTCGATCGTTTTTATGAGACCGCTTGCAGACACAGCAGCCCTCGGATTTGCCGCAACGAGACGCTCAATGTCAGACGGGCCAATGCCAAGTTCACGCTCAAGGAGCCCCTGGAGCCTGGGCATCGTGATCGTGGAGCCGGCAAGGTTTTCCGATCCCGGACGGCGGGCGGTGCCCTCGGCATCCACCTCCACCTCGGCGCCAGCGAGGCTGTAGCGGCCGGGGCCCAAGCCCGCAGCGGCGATCGCATCAGTGACCATGATCACCCGCTCCAGACCTGTCACCGCCAGATAGTTCTTGAGGGCGAACCAGGGCACGTGCACGCCGTCTGGAATGAAGCAGATCCAGAGGTCATCGGCTCGGGCGAGCACCCGCTGGATGATGTTGTCGTGACGGGGCAGCACGGTCGGGCAGCCGTTTCCCAGGTGCGTGACCATCGAGAGGCCGGCATCGATCGCCGCAGCCAGCGTGTCGCGTGAGCAGTCGGTGTGGCCGGCAGAGACCGTGATGCCTTCGGAAGCGAGCCAGCGGATCGTGGCCTGTCCGGCATCACACTCCGGTGCGAGCGTGACCAGCCGCACAAGGCCCTCGCCTGCGTCCAAGAGGCGAGCGGCGGCGTCTGGGGTTGCTGGCTCAATCGCCTGCGGATCATGCGCCCCGACGAAGCCCGGCAAGGGGCTTAGGAATGGCCCCTCGACATGAAATCCCACGAGCATCTCCGCGATTACCGGATCCGCCTCGCGGTGGCGACAGAGGTTCGCCAGGCACGCCGCCATCCGGTCCAGCGGCGCGGTGATCACGGTCGCCAGCACGCCCGCCACACCATCGGCTGCCAACGCATCGCAGGCTTTGCGACAGACCTCAAGCGAGAGAGACGGATCGGAAAAGTCCGCGCCGACGTAGCCGTTGACCTGCAGGTCAAACGGCCGCAGCGGCGGCGATGCAGGGGCGGGCTCGGCTGATGCGTTCATCAACGTTCCCTCACGAAAGCTGTGGACAGGAATCGGCATCCACATGCAGCGTGCAGCCGGCGTGGGTTCGCAGAATCGTGGCGGGGCACGCCGTCGACACCGGCCCAGCGAGCACGCCCGCCACCGCTTCCCGCTTGGTCGGCCCGGGCACGGCACAGACCATTCGTTCGGCTCGGACAAGCGTGGGGATTGTCAGCGTGACCGCATGCGTGGGCACCGCGTTGAGCGTCGGGAAGCAGCCATCGTTGACCTGCTGCTGACGGCAGGCGAGATCGAGCTCGACCGGCTTCACCGCGAGGGAATCGTCAAAGTCCGCGACTGGTGGATCGTTGAAGGCGATGTGGCCGTTCTCGCCAATCCCCAGGCAAACCAGATCGATGGGTGCTTCCGTTAGCAGCCCGGCGTAGCGTTGACACTCCACCTCGGCATCCGCCAGCGTCGCCAGCGAGTGCTCCACACCGATCAGTTCCACGCGGCCAGGCTGAACCCGGTCAAAAAGCTGCTCCCGAAGATACCGCGAAAACCGCTGCGTCGCATCAATGGCGAGGCCCACATACTCATCCATGTGGAACGCCACGACTCGGCTCCAGTCGATGCCCTCGGCCGCCACGAGCGTCGCCAACGTTTCGTTTTGCGACGGTGCCGCAGCAAACACCACGCGGACATTCGCCTGCTCGCCCAGCCGCTCCCGCAAGAACGCGGCGATCTCTTGCCCGGCAGCCTGGCCAAGGCTTTGTCTGTCTGCATGCCGAACCACACGCAGCTGGTCGATCGTGGTGGACTCACTCTCTGTGCTCATCGCTGCTTCTCCCGCAACCGCTGTTCGACCTCACGTCCCAGCCTGTCACCCGCGTCGGCCGGCACTGAATGATGCCAGGAGAGCAGGTCGCTCTTCATCTGTTCCACGAGCTGGCGATGCTCAGCTGCAACGTTGGTCGTTTCACCGCGATCTTCGTCGAGATCATAGAGCTCCACGTCTCCTCCATCGGTGTCACAAAGCAGCTTCCAGCGGC
>JADHNY010000069.1 GCA_016779265.1 Pirellulales bacterium
ACGACCACACTTTCGGCAAGGCTGGCGAGGGAGTCCCTCGTGGCGCAAACATGTCATCACATCGTCTCTCGGCGTTATCGACCAGGCCACGCTGGGTATACTCCCCGCCACTTGTAGATCCCCTCATTAATAAATCGAATCATGAAATCTGAATCTCGCTTCGCGATCGCGACCGGCTGTGCGTTCCTGTTGGTGGTTCTGTTGGGCGACGTGTCTGCTCGAGCACAGGATGCCGCTGCCAAGCGAACCACCAGACCGGCAAAGAAGCCAGACGTTTACGAGAGGTCTGTCCCCAAGCCAACTCTTTCTGAAGTCCGGTACGGAAAGCACGACCGGAACGTCATCGACTTTTGGAAAGCGGAGTCGGATCAGCCAACACCCTTGGTATTTATCATTCACGGTGGCGGATGGATGGGTGGCTCCAAGGAGCGGGCGCAGCGATTTGCTGATGTTGCAAAACTGTTGGAAGCCGGCATTTCGGTCACGTCGCTGAACTATCGATACATCAGCCAAGCCGATGGGCTGGAGCCTCCGGTCCAAGCCCCACTGCACGATGCGGCACGCGCGTTGCAGTTTGTGCGTTCCAAAGCGGCTGAGTGGAACATCGACAAGCAACGTATCGGAGCCGCCGGTGGATCGGCAGGAGCATGTTCCAGTCTCTGGCTCGCGTTTCACGATGACTTGGCCGAGCCGGAAAGCGACAATGTTCTCGCACGTGAGTCGACTCGACTCTGGTGTGCCGCGGTCACCGGTGCACAAACCAGTTTGGACCCCAGGCAGATGAAGGAGTGGACGCCAAACAGTCGCTACGGTGGCCACGCATTTGGGCTGCAGAACTTTGCTGAGTTCCTGGCCAGGCGAGATTCCATTGAGCCATGGATCGCTGAATATTCACCCTTTGCTTTGGTCAGCAACGATGACCCACCGGTGTACCTGATCTACTCAGCTCCACCCGCGTTGGGAGAGAACCAAAAGGATCCCACCCACACCAGCAACTTCGGCGTGACGCTCCAGGAGCATTGCGAGGAAATCGGAGTGGAATGCCAGTTGGTCTATCCGGGGGCGAAGGATGTCCAGTTTCAGACGCCAACCGCATACTTGATCGCAACGCTCACAGAGTCTCGCTAAGCGCTGTGCCATAACGAACCCCGTGCAACGTCTGCACGGAACCGGAGACTCCCGAGAACGCGCCGGCATCGCATGATCGTGCTGGCATCAAAGCCCAGATTGAGCATCGACCGGCGATCACCGCATGACACCAGGCCAGCGGCTGGAACTGTCACTGCAGATGACAGAAGAGCAGCTGCCCGAAGTCGTTGGTGAAGCTGATCACGTGGCGAGCCGGGCGTGCTCCTGTCCGTTCAGAGACACACCGATTCCTCCGACTGGCGACGGAACATCCTCACGAGCCAAGCCAACGCCGCGAGGGAGAGCATCACGGCAGTGGAAGGTTCGGGGACAGATTGCACCTGCAAGGTATCGTAGGTAAGGCTCGTATTTGAGTTGGTGCCTGAGGTCGTCACGAATCGCAAACTATCGATAGCGCTGGAGGAAGCCGCTCCAGTGATGACTCCGGTGGTCTGGAATGTCGTTTGTCCTGCCTGGGAAAAGGTAACGGCATAGCCATCAAGAGAAGATACGCTGCGAGTAAATGTGATCGTCGCAGGTGCGGCTTTGACATAGACGACGCCGGTTTCAACCGGCCCTGAACCATCGTCCCAAAGCCAGTTGTCGGGGCCGTCATAGGTGAGGGAAATCGAAGCGGCTTGGGCACCTGCTACAAACAGCAGCAGGCTCGTGCCGTTACCGGTCTTCTTGGCTTCGTTAGCTGCCAGGGTGAGTGACAGCGTGTAGCCGGAGGCAAGCGGTGTCGTGATCCCACGACTGACTGTGTAGGTGTTGTTGCCAGTATCTGCCGACTGCTGAAAGCCAGTCGCTTCTGTCAGGTTCACACCCGTTCCACCAAGGGCCGTCCAAGCGCCAAAGCCAAATCCTAAGTTGAGTCCCACATACGGCTGTTTATTGGCATAGTTGCTGACTGAATCTGTGGCGACCAGCGTAGCGGATGCCGGGGAGGCCGCGTTCGCCACGGCGAAGGCGATGACCATCACGATGGAGGACAACTCGCGGGAGTGCATGCCCTGACCCTTTCGTTGGGGGTGACGTGCCGCGAGACATCAACCACATGCCTGCTCAGCCCGTCAAACCGTCGGAAGAAGGTCTTTGCACATCTTGTGCCACTAGCCAGAACACGCCCCGGTTTGCGAGTGGGGAAGCCAGAATCCTTCGCCAGGAACGAATAATAGGTTGCTCTCTGTCGTTTTCTCTGTTCGACTCGAGGGTGGGGTGATTCGCCCCACTGGAAGATGGGGTTGGAGCGAATCGCTCCACTTCGTGGAGTGAAGTGCTCCAGGCAGCACTATCCAGTTTGCACGCTTCGCTTTTAGCCAGTCTGCATTTGGCCAGTTTGCATCTCGCCGTCGTACTGCCAGCACGCCGTCGGCATGCCAGTGACGTAGGAGCGGGGCATTGCCCTGGGGGAGCATGGCGGTTCAAGCGAACGAGCCCCTGGCAAGTTTTCGGCTGCTCTCGCAGGGTCAGGACCAGGCTCTACAACGGTCTCGATGGAGCGTAAACGCCCGTTGTGAAAGCACCGTCGAGTTCGCCAGCAACTCCCCTGCCAGGCTCAACCGGGCGTTTCTCGGCACATGCACCGCGTCATATATGGCCAGCAAAGGTCGCGTTCGCGTGACACCGGCCACTCCGGAAACGTGCTACAGCCTGGTCGTTCCGATGCAGGGGGTGGTAGATATCAGCATGTCAGAGGGCTCTTCTGCCGCAACATGCTTGAGACCGTTTGTGCGAGTTCCGACTGCAGCGGCGCGGTTCGTGGCCATCGATGCGATTTTTCTGGTGATCGACCTACCAGCTGACGAGGTCGCTGCGAAACACGGTGAGCCCCACAACCATATTTCTCTGCGAGGCGAAGAGGCGACATACGCCAGCAATCTGGCGAAAAAGCTCGTCAGACTTGCAGATCGGATCGATCGGGTTGCCTCGATTCAGCAGCTGTCTTTCGCACAGCAACACGCTCTGATGCCACAATCAGTCAGGCAGGCTGCAGGCCAACTTGCTGATGCAGTAGCAGCCGCAGCCGGTGGACGTGTGCCCGAGAACGAGCCGGAGTTTGACGGCGATGGATCTGCTGTGCCGAGATGGCTCAGAGGCATTTCAACGCTTCCTGCCACCGTGCAAGCCCTCAGCAAACGCACCGGAATTTCCATTCGGGTGCTCCAGCGGGAGTTTCGAAAAATAGGAACAAACCCGCGAGCTTTTCTCAATGCTCTTCGGCTTGATCGGGCCCGCGATGCGCTTGAGCATCCCAGAGCCAACACAACCGTGGCGGACGTCGCCTCCTGCTGTGGGATTCGACACCTCGGTCGCTTCTCACAGTATTACCGGGAGCGGTTTGGTGAGTTGCCTTCGGCAACGCTTGCGAATGCGCGACGACTTTGAGCGACGGGTCCTTGTCGACTCAGTAGGGTGCAGGAGGGGCCATACGGGTTCTCTGTGGGTCGGGTAACCCCCACCCCACGGAAGCATTCCGATGCACGAACGAGAGCTCTACGACCGGCCTCTCAGCCCCACGGTTCGCCGCTGACGTGACGTTGAATGATCGTGACGCGGGGATTGCGGAGTACTGGATCGTGAGCCCAGATGACCATCAGATCACCCAGCTCATCCTGCAAGACGATCGCTACACCGAATCGATCGAGACGACATCGATCACCATGAAAGTCGCCCCTCAGGCCACCGTCAACCTCACCCGGGTCTGGTAAAGGTGCTAAGAACGAACTGCGGGTAGTTACCGCGACCGCCAGGCCGTCACCCAGGCAACTCCCTCGTCGTTGACCTTCACGACGAGAAAGTTGGAGTCGTCACCCCACGCCAGCGTTTTGTCCCGCTCGGCGTTTGCCCGCACCTCTGCTCGCATCTTGTCCATGACACCCACAAGCTGCTTCGCTTGTGTCGATGTGGCTGGATGCGGCTCGCCGAGCAGGCTCGTGACATCAGGCCAGCGGCTGGAACTGTCGCTGCGGATGACGGACGTGCAGCGTCGATTCACGATGCTTCAGCGGTTACATGACCTTCGCAACCACAACATGCGGGTCGCAATCACCCGCACATGGCAGGACTCATGAGTCGGCTGGTCTCATGTCTCGACCAGTTTGAGGTTGATGGCCTAAGCCGGCCGCCGCGGCGCTCGCTTGCCTCCCATCAGAGTACGACTGCCGTGCCGCTGACGGCCACCATCAGCATGCCATTGGCCTGCCCGAGCACTTCATAGTCGATGTCGATGCCGACGACAGCGTTGGCACCCAGCTCTGCCGCACGCTCGGCCAACTCCTGCATGGCGATGTCGCGGGCTTTCTGAAGCTCGCGCTCGTAGGTGCTCGATCGCCCGCCCACGAGGTCGCGGATCCCAGCAAACAGATCCTTGAAGAGGTTCGCTGCGAGGATCGCCTCCCCCGTCACGACACCGAGATACTGCTGGATCCGTTGGCCATCGACCGACGGCGTCGTTGTCATGAGCATGTCACGAGTCGTTTCTACAAGGTGGAAATGGTAACCGGCGCGAACTCTATACTCTTACCACGAGATCGTTTGTTCGTGGAGCGTGGGCACCATAGCAGACTTCGAAGGTTTCTTGGGAGTGGACATTCATGAGCAGCGTGATTCAGCGACAGGCCACCGGCTGCGGATGGCGTGCATACGAGCCGGATCTTTGCCGACCACCGCGGCGCGAACCTCGTTTCATCAGCACGATCACGCTCACGACCCTCGCCTGGCTTTGTGGCATCTCCTGGGCATCTCCCGCCACGGCCGCTCCGCTGACCATCGAAGAGGGCGACCACATCTGCATCATCGGCGGGGGCGTGGCCGATGCGATGCAGCACACCGGCTGGCTGGAGGTGATGCTCCAGAGCCGATTTCCTCAAAGCCAGCTGGTGATCCGCAACCTGGCCGTTGATGGTGATGAGCTGGAGCTCTCCAAGCGTCTGCGGAGTGCCGACTTTGGCACACCCGACCAGTGGCTCACCGGTGCTGCGCCGATTCCCCGCCCCAACGACATCGCTGACACCTCGATCGTCCGTGAAAACCGCTTCGAGCTTGTTGGCACTGGCGCTGACGTGATCATGGCGTTCTTCGGCAGCAACGAGGCCCACGCCGGCCCTGAAGGAATCGACGCATTCAAGACAACGCTCGCCACCTTCATCGATCACACCCTCAGCCAGCGATACAACGGTGTCTCGGCCCCGCGGCTGGTGCTGTTCACACCGATCGGCCATGAGCATCTCGGTGCCAAGGATCACACCAAGCGGCACTTCCCCGACGGCACGGCACACAATGAAAACATCCGTCTCTATGTCGCTGCGATGGAGGAAGTCTGTGCGGCCAAGGATGTTCCCTGCGTGGATATCTTCACCCCGTCGCTCGAAGCATTTGGCCGTTTCGACAGCCCGCTCACCATCGATGGCATTCATCCCAATGCCGCAGGTGATCGCGTGATCGCAGGCATCATCGACGAGGCCCTCTTCGGAATGCATCCCGCCCGTGATGAGCAGAGCCTCCAGCGGCTGCAGCTGGCAGTCGCCGACAAAAACTTCACCTGGTTCAACCGCTACCGAGTCACCGACGGCTACTCCACCTACGGCGGCCGCGCCTGGCTGAAGTTTGTCGGCGGCCAGACCAACTACGAGGTCGTGCAGCGGGAGCTTGAGTATCTCGACGTGATGACGGCCAACCGAGACCGCCGGATCTGGAAGACTGCCGCCACGCTCGACACACCCAATGCTCCGCTTCCCTCGGTCGACGAAGTGGGCCTGCCCGAGCTGATCGATGTGCAGACCAACAAGCCGGGTCAGCTCGAAGGTGGTAAGCACGCCTTCCTCTCCGGTGAAGAGGCGATCGGCAAGATGACGGTGCACTCCGGCATGCGGGTGGAGCTGGTGGCCGACGAAGTGATGTTTCCAGAGCTGATCAACCCGGTGCAGATGGCCTTTGATACGGCAGGCCGCCTCTGGGTTGCCGTCTGGCCAACCTATCCGCACTGGCGGCCCGACGAGGCGATGAACGACAAGCTTCTGATCCTCGAAGACACCGACGGTGATGGCCGCACCGACGTGGTCAAGACGTTTGCCGACGACCTCCACAACCCCACCGGCTTCGAGTTCTGGGGGAAGGGCGTGATCGTTGCCCAAGGGCCAGATGTGCTCTACCTCGAAGACACCGACGGTGACGACCGCTACGACATCAAGGAGCGGATCATCCGCGGACTCGACACCGCCGACACGCACCACACCGCCAACAGCTTCACGTTTGATCCATCGGGAACCCTGTACTTCCAGGAAGGCACGTTCCACCACTCACAGCCAGAAACGCCATGGGGGCCGCCTGCTCGCGTGGCCAACGGCGCCGTCTTTCGTTACGAGCCCCGCACCGGCAAGGTTGGCCTCTACACCAGCTACGCCTTCGCCAATCCGCATGGCCACGCCTTCGGCCACTGGGGTGACGACATCGTTGTCGATGGCACGGGCTCGGTGCCCTTCTGGGGCAGCGTGTTCTCCACGCGGCTCGATGGACTCGACAAGCATGGCGGAGCGCCGAGCGTCTATCAGCAGCGGACACGTCCCTGCCCGGGCATCGAGTTTCTTTCCAGCCCGCATTTCCCCAAGGAGATGCAAGGCAACCTGCTGGTGGGCAACGTGATCGGCTTCCAGGGAATCCTTCGCTACACGTTTGAACCGCCGTCGGATCCCCAGGCGGATGCCTTTCCGGTGGCGGTGGAGGCCGAGCCGTTGGTCTCCTCAAGCGACGTCAACTTTCGCCCAGCCGACCTCGAACTGGGGCCTGATGGCGCGGTCTATTTCACCGACTGGCAGAACCCGATCATTGGCCACATGCAGCACAACCTCCGCGACCCCAGCCGCGACCGTCAGCATGGTCGCGTCTACCGGGTGGTGATGGAGAATCGCCCCCTGGCCAACGTCGTTTCGATGACTGAGAAATCGGTCGACGAGCTCGTCGAACTGCTCGCCCACCCCACCGATCGCGTGCGGTATCGGGCGAAGCTCGAGCTTGCTGGACGCGATGAAGATCAGGTCGTTCCCGCCGTGCACGCCTGGCTTGATGAACTTGACCGAAACGCGCCCGGCTTTGAACACGACCGACTCGAAGGCCTCTGGACACTGCGGCACTTCGATCAGATCACCCCCGACCTGCTTGATGCGGTGCTGATGTCGGAAGACTTCCGGGCACGCGCGGCCGGCATGCGGGTGCTCGCCAGCATCACCGACCGTGTACCGCAGGCCCAGGCATGGGTGGTCCGCGGGGCGGCCGACCCACACCCTCGCGTGCGTCTCGAGGCCGTTCGTACCGCCTGCGAACTCCGCACGCCGCAAGCGGTGGAAGCGTTGGCGATTGCCAGTGCGTTTCCCGGCGATCGCTTCATGGCATACGTCACCAAAGAGGCAGCGCGTGTGCTGGTGCCGGCCTTCGACGCAGCTCGCAGCAATGGTGAACCGCTCAGCTTCGCCACAGAGGCTGGGTGGCAGTACCTCTACAGCTCAATGAGCAACGACGAGCTGATCGCCGAACCCCGCAGCCTGCCGGTCTTTCGTGAGATGCTGCTGCGTCCTGGTCTCGATGAGCGGCTCCGCACCGAAGCAGTTGAGCAGATCGCGGCGGGAGAGGACCGCAGCGTGATCGCTGTGGTCACCGAAGCCCTCCAGGCACTTGACGCCCGCGACGGCACCGTCGACACGCCCACGGTGTTTGATCTGATTCGGGTCATGCTCAGCCGGCCAGCCGAGCAGCTTGCAGAACTTCGCGATGACCTGCAGCAGCTGGCCACCACGGCGACTCGGCCGATCATGCGGCGGATTGGATTTGTGGCCCTGATGACGATTGACGCAGCCTCAGGCAACGATGCGGTCGAGCGTGTCTGGGAAGTTGCCAACGAAGATCCACGTCGGCTAGTCGACCTGATTGCTGCCTTGCCGCTGGTCAGCGATGCCGGCGTCCGCGTGGCCCTCGCGGATCGGATCGTACCGCTGCTTGAGCAGTCTGCCACGCCGACTGCTGATGAGCCCGGTTCCCGCGGACGGTATGTCCGCATTGAGCTGCCCGGTGGCGGCCGCACGCTGACACTTGCAGAAGTCGAAGTCTTCTCCGGTGGCAGCAACATCGCCCGCAGCGGAAAGGCATCCCAGTCCACCACCTCCCACAGCGGTGAGGCCTCGCGGGCGATCGACGGCAATCGAGACCCGGCGTATGGCGGTGGCGGTCAGACCCACACACAGGAAAACACTCAGAACCCTTGGTGGGAGCTTGACCTCGGCGGTGAACAGCGAATCGAACGCATCGCGATCTACAACCGCGGTGAGGGGCAGCTCAGCACTCGGCTCAACAACTTCACCTTGTTGGTCTACGACGGCAACCGCCAAGAGATCTTCCGCTTGGAGAACCAGCCAACCCCTTCGCTCTCGGTCGAGTACGAACTCCTCAGCGAAGAGAAGCGACTGGCCTCAGCGATTCGTCGTGCAGCCTTTGCCGCCATGGTCTCGATCCCAGGTCGTGAGGCTGAGGCATTCGGCTTGATCGCTCCTTATGTGCTGCATGATGTCGACCGTGAGGCCGCCATCGCCTCCTTGCTCACGATTCCTCGTGAGAAATGGCCCGCCGAGCAGGCCACGAGCCTCCTTGAGCCGTTGATCGACTGGCTGCAGAGGTCGTCCACGCAGCAGCGTTCGAGTGACGCAGGCGTAGCTGCCTGGCAGTTTGCGGAAAACGTCAGTCGACTTCTGCCTGCTGCCCAAGGAGCCACGGCGCGTCGGGTGCTGGCCGACCTTGGCGTCCGCGTGGTCCGCATCGGTACGGTCTATGAGCGGATGGCCTATGACCGCGAAACGATCGCCGTGCAGGCTGGCAGGCCGGTCCTGTTTGTGCTGGAGAATGTCGATGCGATGCCGCACAACTTTGTGATTGTGCGGCCCGGTGCGATGGCCCGCATCGGAGAGCTCGCCGAGAATCAGGCTCAGGATCCGTCCTTCGCCAAACGGAGTTTTGTGCCCGACGATCCTGATGTGCTCGCGGCCGGCACGCTGATGCAGCCTCAGGCATCGCAACGGCTGACCTATGAGGTGCCCAGCGAACCGGGCGTCTATCCCTATGTCTGCACCTATCCCGGACACTGGCGGCGGATGTTTGGCGCGATGTATGTCGTGGAAGACCTCGAGGCATACCTGGCCGATCCAGCCGCGTACCTGGCTGCTCACCCCCTGGAGATGAAGGACGAACTGCTGGCCGATCGCAGGCCACGTACGGAATGGACCTTCGCCGATCTCGAAGCGAGTGTGGCGGCGATGGAGAAGGGTCGGTCATTTATTCACGGCCGTGAACTCTTCCGTACCGCAAGCTGTGTGGCCTGCCACACCCTTGGCAACGAAGGGAACAACTTTGGCCCTGAACTGGCGAAGCTCTCCACTGATATGACCGCGGTCGAGATCACTCGCCACATCCTCGAACCATCACTGAAGATCGACGAGAAGTATCGCTCCAACACGATCCTCACCGACGACGGGCGGGCGATCACGGGCCTCGTCGTCGAGGAGACGCCAACCGAGATTGCCCTCGTAGAAAATCCGCTGGCCAAGGCGGAGCCGATGCGGATTCAGAAGAGCGAGATCGATGAACGGTCGCTCTCACCGATCTCGATCATGCCTAAGGGTCTGCTCGACCGCCTCACCCGCGATGAAGTCCTCGACCTGATCGCCTACGTGACCGCTCGCGGAAACGAGGCGAGCCATCTGTTTAGCCCCGACGGCTGTCCACACCACACCGACGCTCCACCTGCCGGCTCCCCCCAGAGCCGCTAACTCCAAGGATCACTCCATGCACGATGCTGCCAGCGGTTCGTCGGTTCGTCCTCTCGACTCGATCGAGCGTCGCGTGCTCGGTGTTCTGATCGAAAAGGCAAAGACCACGCCCGACAGCTATCCGCTTTCGCTTAATGCCGTGGTCACAGGCTGTAACCAGAAGAGCAACCGTGACCCGGTGATGACCCTCGACGAAGAGCAGGTCACACGGGCGCTCAACAGCCTGCGAGCCTCCGGAGCTGTTGCCGAGGTCTACGGCAATGGCCGCTTGGCTCGCTACCGTCACCTGGCCTACGAATGGCTCACCACCGATCGTGAGCCTGCGAAAGAGGAGGTCGCCATCCTCGGTGAACTCTTGGTGCGGGGAGCCCAGACGGAGGGCGATCTTCGCGGTCGCGCCAGTCGCATGGATCCGATTCCCGACCTCGACACCCTGAGAAGTTTTCTCGATACGATGGCAGCGAAGGGCCTGGTCACCTGGCTCTCGCCACCTGGTCGCGGACGGATGCTCACCCACGGCCTGCTGACCCCTGAGCAGCTTGCCAAAGTTCAGGCCAAGCTCGGCACCATCGCGAGCGTGGTGCACCCCTCGCCAGAACCGACCGCTGCCGTCCCGCAGGCAGCCGCACCCGCCACCACGCCCACCGTCTCAGACGCCGACACAGGCCTTGCCCAGCGGATGCAGCAGCTGGAAGCAACCGTGGCCGATCTTGCTGCACGTCTCTCCGCGATTGAAGCGAAAACGGCGTAGCGTCCACGACACGTGTCGCTGAGCACCCTCGCATCGCTGCGCAGCTCCTATTCGCTGCGCAATCGACACGGTCGTTCTGGTCGGAAATCGAGAGCGTCGACTCCAACGATCACGCTGACCTGCCGATCCAACAAAAGGTTGGCGTCTGCAGAGGCTAGGAAGCCCAGGCCAAGGGTTGCAATCACGTTGACCTTTCCTCTGCCTGCCAACGGGTGCTTCAGCAAGCGGTTTTCTTCACGATCACAAAGGTTATCTCACCATGTCATTTACGACGCAGGTGGACGCAGGAAGTCGTCCCGGAACGGGGGTCTCACGAACAGCAATGATCGGCGCGGGCGTGGCTTTCGTCTTCGCGTACATCTTCTTCGTGCGACCCGCGCAGCATCAGATCAGTTCTCTCGAAGGCCAGGTGAATCGGCTCGTGTCTGCCGTCGATTCACTCAACTCCTCACGCAAGGGCGTCGACGCCGGCACAAGCCTGCTGTCTCGTCTGGAAGCACAGAAGGCTCGACTCGATGCAGCCGAGAAGGCCGTGGCTCGCTACGAGGCTCTGCAGGATCGGCTCGTTGCCCAAAACGCCAAGGCACAGCTTTCTGAATCGGTGCTCCGTCGGCTCGACAACGTGCATGGCGGCATCCAGACCAGCGCAGCCAACTTCGACGATGTCGTGGCCACACTGACGCGGATCGATGAACTCCACGAGTCGCTGCTCTCCGGCCGCGGTCGACTTGAAGCGGCCACAGCCACGCTCGGACGGATCGAGGGTCTCCACGATGCGATCCTTGCTACCCGTTCGTCCATCGACGCTGCCGGCGCGACCGTCGGACAGATCGATCGGCTGCATGGTGAGATCCTCTCCAGCCGTCCGTCACTCGACGCTGTTGCCGATGTGCTCGGCCGTGTTGATCGTGTCCACGAGAGCATCATCGCTCGTCAGGCGACACTCGATGCCAGCGATGCGATGCTCTCCCGGTTTGACGAGGTGCATGGTGACCTGCTTGCCAGTGGTCCTGCTCTCGACTCCACCGCAGCCACGCTCGAGCGGATCGAGGCGATGCACGACGATGTCCTCGCCAGCAGGCCAACGCTCGACGCGGTCGCCGGCACGCTCGGCCGCATCGGTGGGCTGCACGAGGAAGTTCTCGCTGGCCGGCCAGCCCTCGATGAGACCGAGGCGATGCTCGGACAGGTTGCGGGGCTGCATGACGACATCATCGAGACCCGCAGCTCGATCGATACAGTCTCAGCTGACCTGCATGCCTCGCAGCTGTGGCTCGACGATGCATCCGCCACCGCTGAAGAGCTCACCGAGCTATGCGAGTCGCTTGCCGAGCAGCGTGCTGCAGTGCAGACGGCAGACGCCGACCTTGATCGGGTGGTCGACATGGAGGCACGTCTCGCCTCGATTGCCGCCAACCTCGGTGATGCCGAGCTGACCCTTGTGGCTCTGGACGATCTCCGCAACGAGATGGTGCAGGCGATCAACACGGTCGGTGGCATGCGTCGCTTCATGGTCGACCTGATGCTCCTCGAGCCGACGGTCACTCGAGCAGTGCAGGCTCTCGATCCCGTGGTCGAGCTCACCCAGGCTGGCCGCCTGATTGGCAAAGGCAGCATGGCCATCCTCACGGCAACCGGTGAGAAGGCCGATGAGACGCAGCCTGTGATCGGCGTCGCTCAGGCCAGCGACGACGAGACTCGCTAAGAAGCAGCGAGAATGTTGAAGCAAACGAGGGGCGACCGTGTGATCGTGCACGGTCGCCCCTTTCTTTTTGCAGCGACAGCTCTTTCCGCGAGGCCGTCTGTTTCTGCTCCACTTCGGCGCAGCATGGGGGTAGAATTCGGGATGTTGCAGCAGCACCAGGGGAGAACCGCATGGGATTTGGCCACCAACGTCTTCACATCTTTGGCCTGGCACTGGTCACGCTGATGCCGCAGCTGCTGCGGGCAGCCTCTCCAACAGCGGAAGACCTCGAGTTTTTTGAGGCTGAGGTTCGGCCGTTGCTGCTGGAACACTGCAGCGAATGCCACAGCGGACCTGCAGATGACGCCGAAGGCGGGCTCTCCTTTGACTCACATGCCACCTTTTTCGCTGCAGAAGGCGTTGCTGTTGCAGGCAAGCCTGAGGCGAGCCTGCTCGTCGAGGTCGTGCACTACGACAGCGACCTCCAGATGCCGCCCGATGGAAAACTGCCTGACGATGCCATCGCCACGATCGAGGCCTGGGTCCGCCGGGGGCTGCCTTGGCCCGATGATGGCAGCAAGCCCGTCGCCACCACGTTTGACATCGCCAGCCGAAAAGCTGCGCACTGGTGCTGGCAGCCTCCTGTCGCCGTGACGCCCCCCGATGTCACTGATGCGGCCTGGTGCCGTACGGACCTTGATCGCTTCGTGCTCGCCCGCCTGGAAGCTGCCAATCTCTCACCCGCCTCCGAGGCCACACCGCAGCAGCTGATACGACGCGCTGCCGAGGTTCTCACAGGGCTTCCACCCGATCCTGCAGACGTCGAACGTGTCGCCACCGATCCCGACCCGCTTGCTTTTGACCGCTATGTTGACGCGCTCCTGGCGTCGCCACACTACGGCGAGCGGTTCGCCCGCCACTGGCTCGACGTCGTTCGCTACGGGGAAACCCGTGGCCATGAGTTTGACTATCCAATCCCAAACGCCTGGCAGTATCGCGACTGGGTCGTGCGGGCGTTCAACGGCGACCTTCCCTACGACCAGTTTGTTCGTGAGCAGATCGCTGGCGATCTGCTCGCCAGTCCGCGTCTCTCTGCCAGCGGTGGTGATGAGTCGGTGATCGGCACCGGCTTCTGGCTGCTCGGGGAGGAGGTCCATGCTCCCGTCGACATCCGCCAAGACGAGGCCGACCGACTCGACAACCGGGTCGACACCTTCGGCAAGGCCTTCCTCGGCATGGCCCTCGGCTGTGCCCGCTGTCACGACCACAAGTTCGATGCGATCTCCAACGAGGACTACTACGCAATCGCCGGCATGGTGAAGTCGAGCAGCTACCGTCAGGTGGCTTTTGAATCGCTACCAAAGAATCGCGAGGTGATGGGCCGGCTCTCCGAACTCGAGGCAGCCCTGAGGCCCGAACTTCAGGACACGATCCGCGGCCTCCTTGCTGACCGCCTACCTGCAGAGCAGCGGGAGCGGCTCTTCGACCTCCCCGAGGAGCCAGCTGAATCCGAGTCGGTAACCCTCCTGGCAGACTTCACCCGGGGGCATCAGTCCACGCCGATTGTTGGTGATCCGGCCTGGGAGCTGGTGCTGCCTGGTGACCCCAGACTGCCTGCCGGAGCCACCTCGTCTGAGGCTGCCACAGCACCAGTGGCTCCGCTGCAGCTGGAAGTCACAGGCTACGCCCGCAGTGATGCAGTCTGGGCCACCACCAAGACCACAGGCCAACGTGATCCGGGCCCCCTCGGCGGTGTCGATCGTGCCGGCCGGCTGCTGCGGACTCGCCAGCAACGGATCACCGGTGGTGTGCTCTGGCATCGCGTTCGTGGGCATGTGCAGATTTACGCAGCCGTCGACACCCACATGCTCCTGCAAGGGGGCCCGATCTACGGCAGCCATGCCATGACCGTCGACACCGGCGGTGAATGGAAGTGGATCCGCCAGGACATGCGAAAAGATCTCGACTGGAGCAACGGACACTCCGTGCATGTGGAGTATGCCGCGGTTGCTGGCGAGGTCGCTGTCGCCAAGACCGTCGCCTCGCTCGAAGAGCCCACCACACCAGAGCCTGCCACGCTCGCAGCAGCCAACGCCGCCCTCGCCGCGGCAGACCTCGACTGGTCAGCCGGACGGTCAGCGGAGCTCCTGCGCACCCTGCGTGAACATGCTGCCGCCAGAGCCGCCGTTCTCAGCGAGGTGCGGCTTGTGTCGGCAACGGCTCCAGCCGTGCTCGATGGCAATGGCTTTGACTGGCATGTGCTTCTCAAGGGCTCTGCTGCCAGGCCGGGTGAGCTCGCACCGCGACGGTTTTTGGAGGCGATCGATGGCGTGGAGCAGCCCGCCTGGCCAGACGACTCCTCAGGCAGGATGCTGCTTGCCGAACGGGTGCTCGATCCGGCCAATCCACTGACGGCCCGCGTGATCGTCAACCGCGTCTGGCACCACCTCTTCGGACGCGGTCTGGTTCCCACGACGGACAACTTCGGCGTGCTCGGGGAAGCCGCTGCTGACCCACTCGCGCAGCAGCTGCTCGACACCCTGGCCGTACGATTCCGTGACGAGGGCTGGAGTCTCAAGCAGCTCATCCGCAGCATCGTCACCTCCAGCACCTGGCGGATGTCGACGAGCCGTGATCCACTCGCCCACGAGCAGGATCCACTGAATCTGCTGCTGCACCACTACCCTCTGCGACGGCTCGAAGGGGAAGCGATTCGCGACTCCATGCTTGCGGTCTCGGGGCGGCTCGACCGCACGGTGGGTGGCCCGAGCGTGGAGGTCTTTATCGCGCCCTATCACGAGGGCCGAGGCCGTCCGGCGTCAGGGCCACTCGACGGCGGTGGCCGCCGCAGCCTCTACACCATGGTGCGTCGCAACTTCCTGCCTTCGCTGTTGGTGGCGTTTGACATGCCTGTGCCCTTCCAGGCCCGCGGCCGCCGCAACGTCACCAACGTGCCTGCTCAGGCGCTGGCGCTGATGAACGATCCGTTCGTCGCCGAACAGTCGCGGCTGTGGGCCCAGAAGATCCTCGCCGATGCGTCACTCTCAACGGATCGACGACTCGACCAGATGTATCGCGAGGCCTTCGCTCGCCTGCCGGATGCCCAGGAACGGACCGCCGCAACCGCCTTCCTCGAGGCCCAAACAGCTCTCCATGGTGGCTCGTTTGCAGACGACCCCAGACAGGAAGCGGCCTGGACCGACCTGGCCCACGCCCTGTTCAACGCCAAGGAGTTCATCTTCTTGCCGTAGCCCAGCGACGCTCCCATCTGCACTACCCACGCGAGACGCACCACCGAGGAACTTACATGGCCACCCGCTCCTACCACTGCCGCCGGTATCGACCGCAGCCGCTCTCTCGTCGCGCTCTGCTCAAGCAGGCCGGCTGTGGCTTTGGTGGTGTGGCCGCAGCTGCCTTGCTGCATGGCGAGGCAGCCAAAGCGGCCGTGCAGCCAGCGATCACAACGCTTCACCATCCCCCGCGGGCGACGAGCGTGATCTTCCTCTACATGGACGGCGGTGTGTCGCAGGTCGATGCCTTCGACCCGAAGCCCCGACTTGAGGCGGATGCCGGCAAGAATCCCCGTGATCTGTTCAAGGTCGACGCCACCCAGTTCAACAACATCGGCACGGTCTTGCCGAGCCCCTGGAAGTTTCAGCAGGCTGGGAAGAGCGGCATTCCGATGAGTGATCTCTTTCCACACATTCGTGAGCATGTCGATGACCTGGCTGTCATCCGTTCGATGACCAGCGAGTTTCCAGAACACACCAACGCCAACTACTTCCTGCACACCGGCAGTGGTCTGCAGGGCCGACCAAGCATGGGGGCCTGGACCACCTACGGCCTCGGCAGCGAGAACGCCGAGCTTCCTGGCTATATGGTGATCAACGGCGGGTTGATTCCGCCTGGCGGCCTCGACAACTTCACCAACGGCTTTCTGCCGGCAACCTTCCAGGGCTCAGTGGTGAAGCCAACACCTACGGGTCTTGCGAATGTGCAGCCCCGTGAGGCGAGCCCCGACCACCAACGTGCCAAGGTGAATCTCACCCGCGCGCTCGATCGTGGCTTTGCTGAACGTCTCTCCGGCGACGCTGCGGCACCCGATGCCCTCGAGAGTGCGATCGCCAATCAGGAACTTGCCTACCGGATGCAGACGGAAGTTCCCAACCTGCTCGACCTGGCTGACGAGACGACACTCACCAAGCAGGCCTATGGCATGGAGGCAGCCTACGAGCCGACCAAGATTTTTGCTGCAGAGTGTCTGCTCGCTCGCCGGATGGTGGAGAGGGGAGTGCGGTTTATTGAACTGACCTGCCCCAACGTTGGTGCCGACCGCTGGGACCAGCACGGCAACCTCCGCGAGGGCCATGCCAACAATGCCCGCGCCGTCGATCAGCCGATTGCAGCACTTCTGACTGACCTGAAAGACCGAGGACTGCTCGACACCACACTCGTCGTCTTTAGTGGCGAGTTTGGCCGCACACCGTTTGCGCAAGGCTCCGATGGCCGTGACCACAACCCGCAGGCATTCTCGCTCTGGATGGCTGGCGGTGGCATCAAAGGTGGCACCGTCGTCGGCGCCACTGACGACTACGGCTACCGCGTGGTGGAGAAGAAGTTCATGATCCACGACCTGCATGCCACGATGCTGCACCTCTTGGGGATTGATCACGAACAGCTGACCTATCGCTTCAGCGGCCGTGACATCCGGCTGACGGACGTGTACGGCCAGGTGATCACCGATGTTCTGGCCT
>JADHNY010000070.1 GCA_016779265.1 Pirellulales bacterium
CAACGGGCTTGCCCGCCCGCAGCATCCAACTTCGCTCGTAGGAGTGGATGTGGCCATTCCAGACGACGTCGACGGCGTGCTTATCGTAGAGGGCAACGAGCTGCTTGGCGTTGGTGTCGCCGAAGGTCATCTGCGTGAGGGGCTTCTTCCAGTCGTTGCCGTAGTCGTCATCTGAAGAGAACGGCGGGTGGTGATGCATGCAGATCTTCCAGCGGGCCTTTGAAGCCGCGAGCTGCTCGTCGAGCCACACATACTGCTCGCTGCTTGGCGAGAGATCCTTGTTGCTGTCGAGCATGAAGAACTGAATCTGTCCGCGACGGAACGTGTAGTAGTACTCCGGCTCCGGCAGGTGCATGTAGTTGTAGTAGTGGGTGGCGTTTTGCTCATGGTTACCGAGCACGGGGTAGACCACCACGCGACTGGCGAGCGGATCCATGTTGGGAAAGTAGTGCTCGGTCCAGTGCTTCTTGTTGGTGCCGGTGGTCACAAGGTCGCCGCCGAGCAGGGCGAACTGAGGACGAAACTCCCACATCGCCTCAGCAACCCGTTTGACAACCTCCGGCTGCGACTGGCTGTCGCAGATCACCGTGAAGGCAACCGGAGCATCGGGGCTGGCAGCCGTCTGGAAAGTTCGCAGGTCGGTTGGCAGCGTGATCGCTTCATCCGCGTCTGGCGACTCACCCTCTGGGGGCGAGAGCGTGCTGTAGTAATACAGCATGTCAGGCTGCAGGTCCGTGAGCGTCACCTCGTGGATCGTGCAGGGTTCTGCTTCGCGAACTTCCTGATCACGGCCTGCATCAAGGCCGTAGCGGACGATGCCGCGGCAGGCGTGGGCGGTTTCCCACATGATCGTCATCGAGTTGGCGGTGCCCCACTGCAGGTAAGGCTTGATGATCATTTCGGGCGTTGCATCGATCGGCAGGGGCATCTTTGCCGGCCCTTCCGCCGGGAGCGCTACGAGATCGGCCCCGTGCTCAAACTCGTGGGCCACCCAACTCGGCTCGGCACACAGGCGAAACAGTTTGACGCTCCCAATGCGGCCCTGATGGACGTTGGACTCATTGACGTCGCGGTAGCCGCCGAGCCAGATGCCGAGGTCGCTCGGCCAGAGGATATCGCCTGACTGGGCGTCGGAGCGGGCCGCGGGCTCACCATTGACGTACAGGAGAAGTGTCTCGCCATCGTAGGTCGCCGCGACATGGTGCCAGCGGCTCTTTGAGTAGGGCACGGTGCTGCGGAGATACTCCATGGTGCCGTCTTCGTCCGAGCCACCTTCGGTGGCCAGCCCGACATAAAACCGCTCGTTGTCGTAGCCCAGCACCAGACCCTTTTCCGCGTTGCCGTTGTCTTGCAGTGCCGAGAACACGCCGCCCCAGGTCATCGGATGATCGATCGTCACCCAGGCTGAGATCGTGAAGTCGCGTTGTGGGAGAAGTTTTCGCGCGGCATCGCCCTCGGCCGGCACTCGGTGGCATTCCTCGAGACCGGCAAACCGCAGCCCGACGATCGTCTCATCCTCAGGAAGGGGCTTTCCGCCGAGGATCACGGTGGGGCCGAACTGTGGGGCAAGCAGAGGACGGCCAGCTTCATCGGCAGAGACATGCTGCTTGGCGAAGGTGTAGGAGAGCACGGGATCGGGCGTGGGCTCGTGCGCAGCTGCCACGGAAGCCGCCGCCAGCAAGACACCACAGAGGGTCACTGAGAAAAAGCGATCGCTCGCCATCGATGGTCTCCTCGATTGCCGCCAAAACCACACCAGTCTTCCAGCACCGGAAAACCCAGCTTACCGGTCAAAATCCTTCACCGGTCTTATACAGATTCCCAGTGAGCCATGATTGTGAGAACTGGATGAGCCGGTCGCCTCATGGAGGCCTTTCATGGGGAGACAGCCGTCAGGTCGACCGTGTCGCCCAGTTCCTGTTGAAGCGATGTCAGTCGCGTAAAAAGAGTCCGCAACTGCGCGGCATGCTCGGGCTGGCTGGCGAGGTCGACGGTTTCCCCTGGATCATCGGTGAGGTGGTAGAGCCGGACGGCCTTGGCCTCGGGGTAGACAATCAGTTTCCAGCCGTCGTGTGTAATCGACCGCTGCCGGTTGAGATAGCCGCCATAGATCGATTCGTAGGGAGGTGGCGGAGCCGTGTCGCCCGCGGTGAGCCGAGGGAGCAGGCTTGTGTAGAAGACATGCTCCGGCCGTTCGGCACCGGCGAGTTCGAGTGATGTAGCCATCACGTCTTGGAGGTAGATCGGCGTGGCATCGGTGACGCCTGACTTCACGCCTGGCCCGGCCACGATGAAGGGCACGCGGGTGCTGTGGTCGTATGGATTCTGCTTGCCGAGGAGCCCGTGATGTCCGACAGCAAGCCCGTGGTCGGCGGTGAAGAAGATCCAGGTGGAGTCAGCTTTTCCAGACGCGTCGAGGGCGTCGAGGATGCGTCCAATCTGCTCGTCGAGGTGCGTGACGAGAGCATAGTACTCGCGGCGATGCACCTTCACGGCTCGTTCGGTACGCGGAAAGGGGGCAAGCTTCTCATCCCGCAGTCCACGGCCAGCTCCCATCTGCTCCGCATAGGGATACTCCGGCAGGAAGGGCTCCGGGAGGGCGATCCGCTCCAGCGGGTAGCGATCGAGAAACTCCTGCGGTGACTGCCGAGGGTCGTGTGGGGCGTTGAAGGCCACGTAGAAGAAGGCCGGTTGGTCACCCTTGCTCGCATCGGCAAGAAAGTCGAGCCCATCGTTGGCGGTGACCTCGCTCCAGTGGGTGCCACCCTCCCAGAAGCCGCCGAGCGAACGGTCGGTAGGACTCCAGGGATCCTCGCCTTCGGCGGGCGGCCGCGAGTAGGCCGACGGGGTGTCTTTGGGCATGCCTGGCCGCACATGACGGGCGACATCAAAGCACTTCGCGGCGTCGGTCCGGATATGCCACTTGCCGGTCATGTAGGTGCGGTAGCCTGCGTCGCTCATCAGCTGTGGCCAGAGCACGCCAGCTTCCCGCTGGGCATCAGTCTTCTGGTAGATGCTGTTGGCGTCCCAGACACTCCGGCCGGTGATCAGCATCGTACGGCTTGCCACACACACCGCACCACTCCACGACCCCATGTTGTAGGCATGGCTGAAGGTGGTGCCGCGGGCGGCCAGACGATCGAGGTTGGGGGTGTCGATATCGGTGTGGCCGAAGGCACGGATCGCCTCGTAGGTGAAGTCGTCGGCGAAGAGAAACAGGATGTCGGGCTTGCTGCCAGCAGGCCCCTCGGCGGCGACGGCACGTGTGGCTAGCGGCGACGCATCGTCACCCAGGAGCACGGCCAACAGTCCGACAACACACACCGTCCACAGCAATCGCATCACAGACTCCTCCTGGATCGTTCCCCCTTGATCTCCTCCAAAGGCTCTTCGTATCCCCAAGATGCTTTGAGCCAACCCAGAGCATACAGGCTGCACAACTGTGGGAGACGGTTTTGCTGAGGCGGCAGCAGACCAACGTGCGGTTGGGTAGCATGCGGACTTACTTCTGTCACCACTGCCACGCTCACACCCACATTCTGTTCGGGAGGCTCGCATGTCCACGCCACGCTCTTCGCATCGTTTCGCCGGCCGGGACCATTCTGCTGCCCAGCACGGTGTCGTCAGCCGTCGCAGGTTTGTGGGGCTTTCGGCTGGGTCAGGGGTCGCAGCCCTACTGTCACCGACGTCTGGCCCATTGGCGATCGGGCGTGCCATGGCCGATCCCACTGCAACGGATGCCCTGGCGGGTCGGCTGAAGAAGACGCTCAAGCTTGGCATGATCAAGTTGCCAGGAGCAACGCTTGCAGAGCGGTTTGCGGTAGCAAAGGCCGCAGGCTTCGATGGCGTTGAGATGAGTTTTCCCGGTGGCGATGTCGCTGAGACAAAGCAGGCGATTGCCGAGAGTGGACTGCCAGTCGACGGCAGTGTGTGCGCGGGACACTGGCAGATCAGACACACCAGTGGTGATGAGGCCAGCCGCCGCCAGGCACTCGACTCGCTGCTGCAGGCCTTGCGGGACACCCATGCCGTGGGCGGCCACAGCGTTTTGCTGGTTGTGGGGAAGGGGGAAGACGGCCCCGAGGAAGAGATCTGGGAACGCTCGGTGGAAAACATCTCCAAGGCGATCCCACTCGCTTCCGAACTAGGCGTGCAGATTCTCGTGGAGAACGTCTGGAATCAGTTCCTCTACGATCACGACGGGGCTGCCGACCAGACGGCCGAGAAGTTTGTGCGGTATATCGATGACTTCCGCTCGCCCTGGGTGGGCATGCAGTTCGATATCGGCAACCACTGGAAGTATGGGCCCACCGGTGACTGGATCCGGGCCCTGGGACATCGTGTGTTGAAGCTTGATGTGAAAGGGTTTTCACGAACAGCGAACAGCTTCACGCCGATTGGCGAGGGCGACATCGATTTTGCAGACATTCGCAAGGCTCTCCGCGAGATCAACTTCCACGGCTGGCTGGCGGCTGAAGTTGCCGGTGGTGATGAGGCGTATCTCCGCACGGTTGCCTCGCAGATGGATGCCGCCTTCGGTCTCTAGAGGGGCGTGTGGTCCGCGGTCACAGGGGTTCGATTACTGGGCTGCAGTCATTGGGCCGCACCATCGGTGCTGAGGAAGTCGGCAAGCGTCTGCAGGTTGGCGACGGTCGCCCGCATGTCAATCACGGGGCCTGCCTGCTTGTGATACCGCAGGCCGTCGTTGCTGACCCAGCCGCCGCGGGCATCGAGTCCCGCGATGACGTCGCGTACCTTTTTTTCGGAGACACGCCGCGGTGACCGCGTGTGTGAAGCCAGCCGTTCCTCAGGGGAGAGACTGCGGAGCTGCTCATACTCGCGACGCAGCGAGGACACCTTCGAGGCGACAGTGAAGCCGTAGTGCGTGGGGAGATCGTCGTCGTCGTAGGTCAGCGTGTAGTCGCGGGTGAAATAGAGTGGCCGGTTGGTCTTGAGTTCGTAGAAGCGGGCCAGACTGCCGTCTGAAAGCGTCGATGCCTCCAGGTAGTCAAGCGCAGTGGGGATCGGCTCGAGGTATCGGGGAATGCCTGTACGGCGATAGACGTCGAGCAGCGTCGCGATCACTCCCTGGGATTCACCCCCTGTAATCGCTGCTGGCTCAAACTTGCGAGCCCAGATGGGATGCATCTGGGCGTTGTACTGCTGGGCCCACGCAGGCTGTGGCGGAGGCATCTGAGCCAGCAGGAGAAAGTCAGCGGCTCGCAGGGCTGCCTCACGGTAGCGGGGCTCGCCATACACCTCCTCTGCCAGAAAGAGGGTCTCCAGCACATCTGGCATCAGGCCGTCGTTGAGTGTGGGCTGCGTCCAGTATTCCTGATGACCCTGGTACTCCCGCGACCAGGTCTCCGGAAAGCTCGCCTGTCGCTTGGGAAACTTGCCCGCGGCCGCGGGCGAATCCGACCAGACTTGAGGAAAGCCTCCATTTTCAAACTGCCCTTTTTCGAGCAGGCCGGTGAGCCCGGCGATCGCCGTCTGATGCACGCGGGCGTCTTGAAAGCGAAGGGCTCGGTCGAGGTGGATCAGAAAGCGGAGGGCAGACTGGGTTTTGTCGTCGTCGAGGCTCGACTGGTCCTTCTGTTTGGGCTGCGGTGGCTCCACCTGATAGGCCCACTTCTTTCGACGCTCTGCCGCAAACTCGATGCTCGCCTGCCAGCCTCCCGACCGCATCTGACCCTGCCGCAACGCTTCTGCGGCAGCGAGGGCAGCGTCGCGAAACAGCGGCTGACCGGTGGCCTCGTAAAGCCGCACGAAGGCAGTGCCGACCGAGGGTGTGCCGGGTGGCTGAATCCAGATCGTGTCTTTCTCGACAACGCCCTCGCCCTCGCGGAGCGTCAGGTCGCTGCTGTATCGCCAGACGTAGCCGCCATGGCTCGCCACCTCGGTGCTGAGGAACCGCACGGCCCGCTCGGCTGCGTGCTGCGCATCGTTGCGGAGATCCGCCTTGCTCGACGCGGGCAGGACAAGAGCAAGCACACCGGTAATGACGACGAAGTGTCTCAGTAAGAAACGCATCCGAACTCCCTGTGATCGGCTTGTTTGCCGCCGGCATTCTCTCAGCTGGAGATCATATCTCGGAAATGTTTGGAGACGCATTGGAGCGAGAGAAAGGTGGCACTCCATGGGGGCGGCACATCGGGAGATTTTGGTCGCTACCGATTTTGGGGAAGCGAGCGTGGCTGCAGTTTCGCACGCATCAAAGCTTGCACTAGAGTCGAGTGCTCAGCTGCATCTGTTACATGTCTTGCCACATCATGAGTGGTCGCCAGGTGAGCTTGCCGATGAACGCCGCCACGTGCTCGAGCGGCTCGGCACGGCGATCACCGCCGATGTGGAGTTGGCACTGAAGACGGTCAAAGAGGTCGTCGTAGGCCATCCCGCCGACGAGATCGTGGCCTACGCGCGGCGGCGAGGCTGTGATCTCGTGGTCGTGGGCACCCACGGCCACAATGCCCTGCGGCGGCTGACGCTCGGCAGCGTGGCCCAGCAGGTGCTCCGCGAGTCACCATGTCCGGTGGCCGTCATTCGCCCGCATGGAGGAGGAGGCTGGGAGGCCGATGGCGGGCCGGTGTTTGTGGAGACGCCGATCAGCCTGGAGTCTCCAGCGCTCGATCTGATCGACCGTGGGCGGCGGCTCGCTGCGACGGATGTGCATATCGATCCGGTCAGTGCGACCCGGTATTCCGTCCGGCTGCGGATCGACGGACGGTTGGTGGAATACTGTGGGCTCGAGTCGTCGGTGGCGCATCACCTCATCAATCGACTCAAGACACTTGCCGGACTCGACATCACCACCTCGTTTCGGCCTCAGGAAGGCCGGCTCCGCCTCCCGGTTGAGATTGATGACACGGAGGTGCGGATCACCACGGCACCGGTCGCTGGTGGTGAGGCGGTGTCGCTACGGCTGCTCGTGCGGAGTCGAGTGTTTCTGCCGCTAGAAGACCTCGGGCTGTCGACGACACACCTCAACGCCATCCGAGACATGGCGCAGACCGCCGAAGGGCTCGTGGCAATCAGTGGGCCGACTGGCGCTGGGAAAACAACGCTGGCCTACTCGATGCTTGAGTCACTCGCCTCGGTCGACCGCAACATGGTCTCGATTGAGGATCCGATCGAGATGGCCGTGCCGTTCATGCGGCAGCTCGCCGCGGATGAGAAGCATGGGCTCACCCTCGCGGCGGGCCTGCGGGCGATCCTCAGGATGGATCCGGACGTCGTGTTTGTGGGGGAAGTCCGTGATGCTGAGACGGCCAATGTGGCGATGCAGGCGGCAAACAGTGGCCGCTATGTGCTCTCCACGCTGCATGCCCGCTCGGTGGCATCGACGGTGGCAGGGCTCGTTGGAATGGGGCTCGATCGACGCACGCTGGCGGCCAACCTCACGGGGGTGGTGAATGTGCGACTCGTGCGGCGACTCTGCACGGCCTGCCGGAAGCCTGCAGCTCCTTCCGAACACCTGCTCGCTCGATGCGACCAGGCCGGTGTGCCGAGGCCGAGCGAAATCTTTCGCCCCGAAGGCTGCCAGTTCTGCCGGGGCACCGGGTATCGAGGACGGATTGGGCTCTACGAGGTGGCGAACGTCGACACCGCAATGGCGGCCGCCATCGTCGAAGCGATGGACGAGCGTGCCTTTGAAGCAATGCTTCGAAGCAGTGGTGTTCCGCCGCTGATCGATGATGCCGTCAGGAAGATCGCCTCAGGCATTGTCGGTGAGCGGGAGGCCACCAGCGTGCACTGGCTGGCCTGAGCTACGACGCCATCTCCGGCCGCTGTGGCCGTTCCGGCCGGCCGCTGCCACGGCCAGGTCCGCCTTCACCGCCACGTCCGTTTCCACCGCGTCCGCCGCCACCACCGCCGCCTTCACCGCCACGACGGAAGAGGTTGGCCATGCCGCCGCGAAACTCTGCTTCTGACACCTTGCCATCGCTATCGGTGTCAAGCGTCATCAGGCGATCAGCCATCGGATTGCCTTCAACTTCGCTGGCAGTGAGTGAGCCGTCGCTGTTGGTGTCCATGCGGGTGAAGAGCGTGGCGGGATCGAAGCGGCCTTGCCCTTGGCCGCCACGCTGGCCGCCTGGCCCACCGCCACCTGGGCCACCACGCGGCGGGCCTGCTGGCTCTTCTTCCACCTCGGCAGGAGGCTCCGTCTGCACCACCTCATCCCCCTTGTCGGTGACGCAGTAGAGGTGCCGGGAGCTCCGCATGATCAGCCGGCCGTCGCTGACAGCAGGCGTGCCACGAAACTCCTCGGCGTCGCTCGCGACCTCATTGACTGCCACCTGTTCGGGACCGTCGTCGGAGAGGGCAAAAACGAACATCTGTCCGCTGCCGTTGAGCGTGAACAGGTTGTCACCGACCACGATGGGCGACGGATAGTCGAGCGAGCCGAAACGTCCGCCGGTCGCTCGTGCACCTCGCAGTCGGGTTTGGCCAACACGCTTGCCCGTTTCGGCGTCAACGCGGGTGAGAATGTTGCGAGCGACGAGGTAGATGCCGGTGTCATGCTGCACGGCCGAGGCGAAGGCGGTGGTGTCGGCTCCATTCCAGATGGTGTTGGTGGCTGACACATCGCCGCGGCCTCCCGCCTCAACGGCAATGCTGCCACCGCCACGACCGGTGAAGGCAAATACACGCGTGCCGTCAAAGATCGCGCTGGCGTAGGCGTGTTCGGCGTCGGTGGCTTTTGCGAACCAGCGAAGCTTGCCGGTGGCAGGGTCGAGGCCCCAGAGTTCTCGGGCGACACACATCACCAGATCGGTGCGGTCGTCATTGATCTCGATCAGGGTGGGGGTGCCCCACATGCCATCAAGACCGGCAGCCTCCTGCCGCCAGACTTCTTTGCCGGTCTTCGCGTCGAGGCCGATGACGGACTGACTCTCCGATGAGGCGGTCACGATGACAGTGCCGTCATGCATGATCGGACTCGACGAAGATCCCCATCGGGTGGGATCTGACTCCATGCCCACCTCGGCCTGCCAGATCGGTTCTCCGTCGAGGTCGTAGGCATGCACGCCACTCTTGCCGAAGAAGGCATAGACATGCTCACCATCTGAGACGGGCGTGTGCGAGGCGTAGCCGTGGGCGGTCACGCCAATGCCGGAGTAGGGATCTTCAGGCAGGGCAGCTTTCACATCTGCCTGCCAGAGTTTCTCGCCGGTGTTGAGGTCGACACAGACGAGGTGGCGGACGAGGTTGTCAATCTGGCCAGGGTCGTCTTGCGAAAGGCCGTAGCCTGAGTAGCAGGTGACGAAGACCTTGGTGCCGACAACGATCGGGCTTGAGGCACCAGGGCCGGGGAGCGGCGTCTTCCAGGCAACGTTCGCGTCGGGCGACCAGGCTGTCGGCAGGGGTGTTGAACTGGTGGCTACTCCGAGGCCGCCAGGGCCGCGAAAGCGTGACCAGTCCTCTGCCGCAGTGGCACATGGAGGCAGCGAGGCTGCGACGACAAACGAGGCTGCGATCAGCGAATGAGCGAAGAATCGCATGGAGGTCTCCCTGGAATCTGAAACACAAGCCGACGCGGGACGCCCGCTCAACTTCAACGGCATGGCCGTCGCGAAGTTGTGAAAGGCTACCACTGGTGTGGTTTCTCAGACAACGACAGCTCTCGTGGGCTGTCGGAGCGAGTGATCCCTTTTCAGGGCAGGGGCCGGGGCCGTATCGTAGAAACAAGGAATAGACGGGCGTCGACTCGATCGGGCGACGTGGAGATCTGAACGTTCGTGGGGCTCGCACTGATGCGATTTGTGATTGTTCTGCTTCTCCTGGCCGGACTCGTGGCCGCTGGGGTGGCTGGGTATGAGCCCGCCTTGGAGTACATCGAAGAGGCCAACCGGGCGACCTTTCGCACACAGACGTCTGAGCGTGGCGATGTGACTGAGGTGATCAACGCCACGGGCACGATCGAGCCCGTCGAGTCGGTGCACGTGGGGGCGTTTGTGTCGGGCACGATTGTGACACTCGGTGCCGACTTCAATGATGAGGTGGAGGCGGGCGACCTGCTCGCCGAAATCGATCCCCGGCTCTACCAGTCGAACGTGGCCCGAGATGAGGCGGCCCTTGCCGCCCGCAAAGCAGAACTGCAGCGGGCGGAGGCGGTGCTCGAGCATGCCCGCAAGGATGAAGAGCGGGCCAAGACGACCAAGGCCCGCAGCCCGACATCGATCCCGGATGCCGAGATCGATGAGGTGACCTTCTCCCGCATCGCCAAGGAGGCGGAGATCCTTGTGGCGGAGGCTGCCGTTCGACAGGCGGAAGCAAACCTGGGGAACTCCATTGCCAATCTCGACTACACCCGAATCGAAGCTCCGGTGGGAGGCATTGTCATCGATCGCAAGATCGACCGCGGCCAGACCGTGGCGGCGCAGTTTCAAACGCCCGAGCTGTTTGTGATCGCCCCCGACATGCGTGAACGGGTGCGTATCTTTGCCGCGGTTGATGAAGCGGATATCGGCCGCATCCGTGCCAGCCGTGAGGCGGGACGGCCGGTGCAGTTCACGGTCGATGCCTATCCCGGTGAGGTGTTCACTGGGGAGATTGAGCAGGTGCGGCTCAACTCCGACACGCTCCAGAACGTGGTCACCTATCCGGTGGTGCTCACGGCTGCCAATCCCGAACTCAAACTCCTGCCTGGAATGACCGCCGACATCTCGTTTGAGATCGATTCTCGCAGTGATGTGCTCAGAGTTCCAAATGCGGCGTTGCGGTTCTTTCCGAAGCGGGAGCATGTTCGTGAAGCCGACCTGCCGATTCTCGATGGCGAAGAGGTGCTCGCAGACTTGAGGACATCGTCTGCCGGTCGGCCAGATGCCGATAGCCGGGCCGAAGCTGAGGAAGACAACCGACGACATGTCTGGATTGAAGAAGACGGACTACTGAAGGCTGTGGCGGTTGAAACAGGCTTGAGTGACTACCGCACGACGGAGGTCGTCGCAGGTGATGTCGATGAGGGAATGGCCCTTGTTGTTGGCGTTCGCGACGACACCTAACGGAGCAGCCGATGTCGACGTTTGTGATCGCCGCTCGGGCACTCTCTCGGCAGCCGCTGCGGGCTGGCCTGACCGTGCTCGGCGTGGTCATCGGGATTGCGGCGGTGACAACGCTCGTCTCGGTGGGGCAGAGCGCAGGGCAGCTGATTCAGGGGCAGTTTGCTGCACTTGGGACGAACGTGATCGTGGTGATTCCCGGCACGGGAGACCGCTCTGGTGTGCGGCAGGGGCCTCTGCCAAGCCTGACGGCCGAAGATGCGGCTGCGATCGCTGAGGAGTGTGATACCGTGCTGGCGGTCACGCCGCTGGTGGGGGCGATTGCTCAGGTGATCTACGGCCGCACCAACTGGAGCCCGAAGGAGATCTACGGCGTCGGGGCGGACTACCTGCTGGTGCGAAACTGGGGCGTTCGGGCGGGTGGCTTCTTCACGGCACGCGACGTGGCGGGAGCTGAGAAGGTCTGCGTGCTTGGGCAGACGGTGGCGGAACGACTCTTTCAGACCCGCAATCCGCTCGGGGCGACCGTGCGGATCCGCAACATTCCGCATCGGGTGATCGGCGTGTTGGAGCGGAAGGGTGCCAACATGGTGGGCGCGGATCAGGACGATGTGGTGCTGCTGCCTTACACCAGTGCCCGCAAGCGACTGATCGGCAGCGGCTTTAAAGATGTGCACGCGATCCTGGTGTCGGCCCGCAATGTGGATGCCATGGAATCTGCCACCGATGAGATCCGTGGACTGCTGGCAGATCGTCACCGTATCGCACCTGGTCAGCCCAACGACTTTCAGGTGCAAAATACCACGGAGATCGCAGCGGCCCTCGGTGTGGTGACCGGCATCATGACGGCGATGCTCGCCTCGATCGCTGGCATCTCACTGCTGGTGGGAGGGGTGGGCATCATGAACATCATGCTCGTGTCGGTGACGGAGCGGACCCGCGAGATCGGGATCCGGATGGCGATGGGGGCCCGCAGTCGTGACATCCTGCGGCAGTTCCTCGCGGAGTCGATTCTGCTGGCTGCCACCGGGGGCTCGATCGGCTTCGGGCTGGGCGTGGGTGGCGCTGCTGGGATCACCACGGCGATCAACGCCTGGAGCAGTGGGACTGACTGGCCGGTGGTGGTGTCGCTGCCTGCAGCGGCGATCGCGATCGTCTTCACCGGCATCGTGGGGATCTTCTTCGGCTACTATCCCGCCTGGCGGGCGAGCCGGCTCGATCCCATCGAAGCGCTCCGCTACGAGTGAGCCTACGAAACGACCCCGGTAGTTTCCGCGGCGGGAGCGGGATCGTCTTCGGCCTCCAGAGCAGCCTTGGCGACAGCAAAGTCGCTGGTGTCGGCCACGATGAGTCCGTCGCGGAGCACGATGGTGCGGTCGGCATGCCGGGCCACCTGCTGGTCGTGGGTGACCAGCACGACGGTCAGGCTGCGGTCGGTGTTGAGCTTCCGCAGCAACGCGATCACGTCAGCCCCAGTGCGGGAGTCCAGGTTGCCCGTCGGCTCATCCCCCATCAGGATCGACGGCTCGTTGACCAGGGCCCGAGCAATCGCCACCCGCTGTTGCTGGCCACCTGAGAGCTGGGCCGGGTGGTGGTCGAGCCGATCGGCCAGGCCAACCTCGCTGAGGGCTGCGGTCGCACGCTTTCGCCGCTCACGGGAGGACACGCCACGGGCATACACCAGCGGCAGTTCCACATTCTCCAGGGCCGTGGTGCGAGGCAGGAGGTTGAAGTTCTGAAAGACAAAGCCAAGGTGTGTGTTGCGGAGGTTGGCTCGTTGATCCGCCTTTGCTCCGGCCACATCACGGCCGTCGAGCCGATAGGCACCGCTGGTGGGACGGTCGAGGCAGCCGAGGGTGTTCATCAGCGTTGACTTACCGGAGCCCGAGGGCCCAACCAGCGCGACAAACTCCCCACGCTCAATCGTGAAGCTCACCCCACGCAGCGCGTGTACTGTGCCGCCGCCCAGCTGGTAGGTCTTGCAGATGTCTTCGATTTCGATCAGCGGCATGGAACGCTCGGTGGTTCTCCAGATTCTGTCACGACGCGCGGGTCTAAGAGTGTACTCACTTGGGCCCGTTGGCCCCCGTATCAACGTTACTGATCCGGCCGCTACACGGCGTCCGGAGACCGAAGCGGTTCGTTCCACTCGCGAATCAGGGCGAACGCGGACCAACGCCTACTTACGGGGAGGCTGGAGGTACAGAAAGAACGCGGGCGTAGGTCGCTTGCGTGGAGGTCACGAGGGCGTCCATGCCAGCGAGCTGGTGCACCTGCTGCTGGCCCGAGCGGCCGAGGCTGCGGAGGGTGTCGTCGTCGTTCAGCAGGTTGAGCAGGGCGTCAGCGAGGGCTTCCGGATCATCCGGTGGCACGAGCCTGCCACCACCGAGGCGATCGAGCATTTCAGGAAACGCGCCGTGGGCTGGGAGCACAACAGGCGTGCCCGAGGCGAGCGATTCAAGCGCGAAGAGCCCCTTCGGATCGCGGTAGGTGGTGGGGACACAGAGCAGATCGATCTGACGCAAGAAGTCGACTTTGCCGACCCGGTCGACCTCCCCCACATGCTCAAAGGCATCTGCAAGGCCGGCAGTGCGGAGGATCTGAAACTGTTCGTCGGCAAACTCACGACGGTGGACACCGAGCCAGCCGGCGATCTTGAGACGAATGTGCTCGGTGTTGGGACGCTGTTTGAGTCGGCAGAAAGCATCGACAAGCAGGTGCAGCCCCTTCTCAGGCGCGAGGCGAGCAAGGTAGCCGATCGTCCGTTCCGCTGGCCGATGGGCGTTCGCCTCGATGGCCGTGTCACCTGGCTGAAGGAAGTCGCCGGTGTCGATGGTCAGCGGTGACACATCAAACTGATTCCGCGGAATCGCCAGGAGCCCGGCCATCTCATCGGCGTAGTAGTTGCTGTTGACGATGAAGCGATCGACATACGGCACCAGCCGCTGCATCTCGGCGACCGCGCGGCTTCTGTAGGGCTCAGGCAGCGAATCGAGAAAGATGTCGTCCCCCTGCAGCGTGACCACCACGCGAACGCCGAGGCGTTGTTTGAGGAGCGGGATGCAGCCACCGATCAGTAGGTTGGTGAAGTGCACCACATCGGGATGCGGCTGCGTCTCCAGCCACGCCACCAGGCGTGCGATATCTCTGCTTTGATTGCCATGCTCCCCACGCAGCATCGAGACCGTCAGGGCACCAAGTTCATGGGCATCGGTCTGGATCCCAAAGGAGGTGGCGAAGCGAATCACCCCAGGACGATCGAGCCAGTTGGTCAGCACTCGCGGCAGTCGAGCGAAGCCCGGGATCTTCTGGGCGAAGTAGACGTTGAGCCCTCCGAAGAAGACCAGCGGCACGCTGCTGTCAGGTTCGTCGGTGCGAATCGGGGTGTAGGTGGGGACGAGCTGCACATCGATGCCCACACTGCGAAGACCACGCGCAAGGGTATTGTCATGGATGCAGCTGCCACAGAACATGCCAGCGGCACCACTTGTTAGGTAGGTGACACGCAGTGGACGGTCTGCCGGCAGGCCGGCCACCGACTCGGGAGGCCTGGTGGGTGTGGTCATCATGATCAGCCCGTTGCCAGGGCCTGCTGGATGCGACGGATCAGGGACGTCGTCTGTTCGTTCTCATTTCGCATCTTAAACAGGGCTGCCGCGAGGTAGCGGTCACGCCAGGCTGGTGAGACATGCGCGTAGTCTTCGAGCACAGCTGAGCTGTACTTGTAGTCATGGGCGTCGTTGCCCTTAAGGAAGATCAGGTGCCGGGCGTAGCGGATCGCATCGTCGGCGGAGTTGCCGGCGGCGAGGTAGCCCAGCAGCTGCCGGGCGGCCTCTGGGCTGTTCTTGCCGAGCGTGCCAAACACCTCGGGCAGATCGCTGGTGCCTGCCGCTGGCTCGAGGCGATCGATCTGGCGATTGGCGAGGGCGCCGCGTCCCTTGGCAGCCTCGCGGAAGCGTGCCAGGAAGGCCACGTTCTGCAGCAGGAGATAGCGTCGGGTGGTGTCGTTGGAGCAGGTGCGGATGCAGTAGTGGATGGCGTTGGTCGTGGTCATTGCATGCAGAGGCACGATGGCCGGCTGCCGCATCGTCAGTTCGGCTGCGGATGCGAAAAGGGCATCAAAGATCGACTGCACATGCACACCTCGCTTCAGCTGATCCACGCAGAGCGTGACGGCGTCTTCCGATGACACGCTGCGGAGAGCCTGCAGGAGCTCGGCAGTGGCGGCCGGGTCGGCTGGGCCGCCTTCACGGAACAGACCGTCGCCGAAGACACCGCCGGTGAAAATGGTGTCAGGAAGTGTGACGGTGAGTTCACGGTTGCGACGGCCGTCGCGGTCAGGCTCGAGGTCAGAGGTGGCAGGATTGGGCTCGCCCACATGATTGAGCATGGCATAGGCCAAGCTTCGCAGCACCGGTTCCGCCGACTGCCAGCCGATGGTCTGGAGTGATCGATAGGCATTGGCGAGATAGATCACCTTGTGGCCGATGCTGCGGAAGTCGCGAGCGGCAAACTCTGCAAATAGGTCGAAGGTCTGCTGGGCGGTTACCTCGCGAGCCAGTGCAGCGGTCGCTACGTCGGCGGCCGACTCATCCCAGGCCTGCATGGCTTCGCGAAAACGATCTGCTGCGGTGTCCGCCGAGGGGACGGCAGATTCATCGACCGCCGCAAGGGTCCAGTTACCTTCCTGGACATCGCGTGCCTGCGATGACTTAAAGGCATCAACCGCCCAGAGAATAGGGAGCCAGCGGTCGCTATCTGGCGAGGCCAGGCTGGCCAGGTGTGCTGAGTTGACCACCAGCACCGCGTGAAACTTAAAGCCGACTGACGGCCGGGGCTGGATGTTGCGGACTCCGGCGAGCAACAGGGCAGTGAGCAGCTCGCGATAGGCCAGGCTGCCCTTGGCAATCCGGGCAGCGACTTCTTCGATCAGCCGTCCGCGGGGCGTGTCTTCGAGAAACCGCACCATCGGTTCGATCGCTGGGTCAAACTGCACGCTCCCAGCGGGCAGGGCCGCCTCTGCAGCCGATACCCGTCCGAGCCGACCGATACCACTCTCCGAGAGCAGCCACGGACTCGAACAGGCCAGGCCACCAACGGCGGATTTCTTAAGGAAGTCGCGTCTGCCAGGCTGGTTTCGTCGGCGTGCAGGCATGGGAACGATTCCTTTCGACGTGTCCGTGCGGAGTGATGCTCTCGGTGGTGCTCACCATGGAGGGCGTGCTCCTGGTAGTCTATCCGCCAAGGGAATGTTGACGGGGGCGATCCTGTGCATTCCACCGCTGCATGACGAACAGCGCACCGATCCTGGAGATGCACGTGATGTCTCGAACACTCCCGACCGTTCTTGGGCTCCTGGCCCTCCTTGTCTCCGCGACACCGCACGCCGATGCGGCCAATCTTTGGGGCCTCAAGCAGGGGCGAGCCGATCTTGCCTCTGCCACCACGCTAGCGATGGGCCCCGATGACATCCTGTTTGTTGGTGATGCCAAGGCTGCCACGGTGTTTGCCATTGCCACCGGCGACACCAAGGGAGATCCTGCCTCGTCCTCAATACATGTGCACGAACTGCCGCAGGCTGTGGCGAAGGCACTCGGTGCTACAGAGGCTGTGATCAACGACCTGGCCGTCAATCCGCGAACGGGCACGGCCTTTCTCGCAGCGGAAGTCGATGGACAGCCGGCGATCGTCAAGGTCGACGGCACCAGCGCGATCTCACGCGTGCCTTTGGAGTCTGTCCACTTCTCCAAGGCGGTGCTCGGCGATGCCCCGGCCGATGAGGTTGTGGGTGAAGGCCCGCGTGCTCGGAATCGTCGCAGCGATTCGATTACCGACCTGGCCTTCTTCGAGAACAAGCTGCTGGTCTCCGGGCTGCGAAGCGCGCTGGCCTCTTCAACGGTGCGTGAACTGGCCTTCCCGTTTGCTGAGTGGGACGACGGTGTGGCCGTCGAGATCTACCATGCTGCTCACGGACGCGATGAAGACAACGCGGCGATGCGGACATTTGTGCCGCTGATGATCGATGGTCAGCCGACCATCGTGG
>JADHNY010000071.1 GCA_016779265.1 Pirellulales bacterium
TCCGGCGGAAGTGATCTACGACGCGATCAAGATCGCCACTGCCGGCGCTGAGGAGTCGCAGGCCCTCTGTTCACTCGATGCCGATCGGGCGATCGATGAAGCCGTGGTTGACTCGCGACGTGGCAGCTATGCCCTCAACGTGTTTGGACGATCTCTGCGAGAGAGCAACTGCGACTGCGACCGTTCCGTCGAGCCGAGCCTGCTGCAGACGGTCTTTCTGCAGAATGACGGCGAAATGCTCGCGATGATCAGTCGCCCAGAAGGCTGGGTGGCCGAAGTGACCGATTCTTCAACCGCCGAGCTTGGTGGAAATCCCAACGGTGGCATGTCTGCCGACGAGCTTGCTCAGCGAATCGAAAAGGGGAAGGCTCGCCTGGCCCGTGCGAAGGCTGAGAAGCAGGAAGACCTTGTCGCCACCGGCCGTCAGATTCTCGCGTCGATGGAAAAGCAGCTGGCGAAGCTGCGAGCCGATGAAGCGAAGGCTGCCGCGGCGGCTGGAAAGACGTCGACCATGGACGATGCGGCGATTGAGGCACTCGTGCGATCGGCATACCTGCGAACCCTCACGCGGCTGCCTGAGCCGGCCGAGGTCGAGCGGGCACGAGAGTACTTCGCTGATGTTGAACCACCTTTGGCAGCGCGAGACCTGATGTGGGCCTTGCTGAACACCAAAGAGTTTCAACTCAACCATTAATCACGTGCTTCTCTGTTCTGCTGGCCGATGCGTCTGCAGATCAAACATTATTCTTGAACAGACGTTTTCCTTGAGAGGATGCTGCAGATGGCACTCCACCGTACCTGTGATGGCTTGGCTCGCCGTGATTTCCTGCGTGCAGGCGCGTTGGGCGGATCAGCCCTGACATTGGCCAACTATCTGCGGTGGACCGAGGCAGCGGAGACTCGTGCGAGTGCTCGGGCGAAGGCTGCGATCTTTGTGAACCTTGAAGGTGGTCCGTCGCACCTCGACACCTTTGATCCCAAGCCAAACGCCCCCGACACACATCGGGGCGAGTTCAAGACGATCAAGACCAACGTCGCAGGTGTGGAGATTAGCGAGCACCTGCCGAAGCTTGCGGCGAGTTTCGATAAGTACGTGATCCTGCGAGGCATCACGCACTCGCTGGCAGCGCATCCACTGGGGCAGCAGTACGTCAGCACTGGCAACCGTCCTATCCCGTCACTGGAGTTTCCTGCGTACGGGGCTGTGGTCAGTCGTGAACTCGGTGGACCGGTTGAACTGCCAACGCATGTGGCGATTCCACGAATCAATCAGTCGGCGGGCTATCTCGGCGTGCGATACGCCGCGCTCTCCACCCGTTCCACACCGCAGGCCGGCCAGCCCTACAGCGTGCGTGGTGTGTCGCTCAACGGAACGCTCACCGTCGACAATGTGCGTCGTCGACAGGGGCTGCTGCGAGACCTCGATCAGCGACTCGGCGCGCTCGAGGAGTCGAGCCAGCTGATTGAGGGCCTCGACCAGTTCACCGAACAGGCTCACACCATCATCACGTCGCCACGAGCTCGCGAGGCCTTTAATACCGGCCTTGAGAGCCCGGCCTTTGCCAAGCCCTTCGGTGAGAGCAGCTTCGGTCAGAGCTGCCTCTTGGCAACGCGGCTTGTTGAGCATGGCGTGCCATTTGTGACCGTCTCCTACGGCGGCTGGGATACGCATAACGACAACTGGACACGACTGAAGGACCGTCAACTGCCGCCGCTCGACGAGGGGCTTTCCGCCCTCTTCAATGGGCTCGAGGAGAAGGGACTGCTCGACTCCACGATCGTCTATGTCACCGGCGAGTTTGGTCGGACACCGAAGATCAACACCCAGCGAAACGGTCGCGATCACTATGCCCGTGCGATGTTCATGCTGATGGCTGGCGGCGGCATCCAGGGTGGCCGTGTCTTGGGCGAGAGCGACGACAAGGGTGAAGGCCCGCGGCACGAGGGACACTCACCCGACGACGTGGCGGCGTCCTTCTACCACGCCCTCGGGATCGACCCGACGAAGGAATACCAGACGAACACCGGCCGCCCCGTGATGATCGTGCGGGACGGTTCGGTGATGCCTGAGCTGTTCGCCTGACGCGTGTCAGACGTCGTCAGCGCTCGGCGGCCCAGCACTATGAGGCGCTGTTCGCCTTGGTGGCTTGACCCTTGCCGACGGTCTGGTCGTCACCATCATCGACGCGGACGAGGAGCATCTGGTCAACGTTGCCTGTTGGGCTCCCGTCTGCATTGTTGCGGTGAACGAGCACCTGTGTCTGGTCAGCGAGGAGGTTGGTCAGGCCCGCCTCATAGACACTGCTGTTTTTATCGCCGATCGTCCAGGCTGCCCGCTGGGTCTTCTGGTCCACTTTGCCAGTGATCTGCATGGTGGAATCAGAGATCGCGTCGTAGTAGTTGCCACGCAGAACGCCACTGGCGTCGACGGCAAGACTGATGAACGTCGAAGGCTTGGTTTCTCCGTCGCGGGCCAGTGCGTAGACACCGAGCGGACGCCACTGATCATCGTTGCTCACGGCGTCGTCTGATTCGCCGCTGCTGGCGATATCCGTCGCCTGCTGGGCGTATTCCTCCGGTGTGCCCACTTCTTCCCCACCCACATTGACCGAGTCGTCGCTGTAGACCACGGTGGTGCCGTAGTCGTAGGAGATAGGTGCGGAGCCGTAACCGCCCCAGGAGGCGAGGTCGGCCCAGAGCAGGCCTGTCGCAAGGCCCACACCCCAGCCTCCCCAGCCGCCGTACCAGCCACCTGGCCACCAAGCATTGAAGTGGTCGTTGTACCAGCCGCGGCCGCCATACCAGCCGCCACCATAGAAGTTGTTACGGATCTGGTTGCCTCGCCCCTCGAGGGTCTGGATCGACTGGCCTTTGAGCTTCGTCGATCCGGTGCCACGGCCGAGCGACCGCAGGTGGTCTGCGGAGAGGCCTCCGTGAGCAAAGGGATCACCAGCAAAATGGCCGCCGCTGCCGCCCGGTCGGCTGCCGCCAGCACCGCCGCGGCTTGGGCTCATTGATGGGCCACGGCTGGGCATGGCTGAGGGGCGACCACCGCTGAAACTGGCTCCGCCACCACGCGACATGCCACCGCCACTAAAGCCACCGCGGCCACCTCCACCGCCATGAAAGCCACCGCCGTGGCCCCACGTAGTACTGGCGGCCAACGCCAGCATCATCGCTCCACCAGCGGTCAGGGCTCGCCGCCAAGAAGCCTGTGAGGCACGGTGAGGGTAAAACGTCGTCATGGAGTGGTCCTCGTGAGGATGAGCACGTCAGTGTCGGGAAGAGGGTCGCCGTTGAGGGAGCGTTCGATCGACTGGATGGCAATGCGGTTTTCATCGAGAGGAGTGATCACCTGCACCCAGCGGCTCTCGCCGGTGACCGTGACGCCGGTGAGGATGCGGTTGAGCCGATTGCCATCGGTCACCACGAGGCCCTCTGCACGCGCACCGGTGGAATCGAAACTCCAGCATCGCAGCTCACCGGTCTGTGGGTCGGCATGGACCGTGTTGGTTGCCTGGAACACAGGGGCTTCGGAGTCGCCTGCTGCCCCCACATCGAGCTGTGAGAAGAGGACGGCACCGTCGAGGTCGACGTGCGAGTGAAGGCTGACGGGGAGCCCCCCTGGTGTGGTGCCTGTCCACTCGCCCGTAAGCCATTCGATGGCGGCCAACGGATTGTCGTAGATCGGGGTCACGACAGACTCCGCGAGCAGCCAGGCATCCCCTTCACGGACCCGTAAACTGGTGAACCGCGACAGGCTACCGGTGTCATCGGCCGAGCCCTGAACGCGGAGGCTGCCGTTCACTCGGGCGAGGCTGGGAGAGACAAAGGCGATCTCCTCGATCTCGATCGTCATCTGCATGCCGGCGGAGCGAGCAAGCCCTGCAGCAATCGCCGCGGTGATCTGATCCCGGCCGACGAGCCGCATGTCGGCTTCGACCAGTTCAGCCTGGTCTGCCCACTGGGCGGCAATGGCGTTGAGGTCACCGTCGCTCACTGCCGTGGCATACGCAGCGGCGGCATCGAGGATCGCCCGCTCTGCTTCCGCGGAGCCAGCAGCGGACTCCGCAGCTGAGGCTGACATCGCGGTCACTGCCGCCAGGGTCAGCCAGAGACCAGCGAGCAACCTGTTGTGGAGGACCCGCCACAAGGCTCCTCCTGCCCGCAATCTGATCGACCTGCCGCCTGCGTAAGGCATCACCATAGCGCACCTGTGAAGGAAACCTGCCAGCCCGTTCGTGCGAGCGACACAGCCTGAGGCCCACTGCCCGAACACGGTCACTCGAAGGGGGGATTGTCGCAGAAAACGCCACGACTGCCAGGACGCCGCAGCGAACACGCGTGCCCAAGCGTGGCCGTATGGCCGACACCTGGTCTGGTGGCTGTTCGCAGCCGCGATCGCCGCGTTGTTGGCCTGTTCACCCACAGCCGAAGTAGCGATTGAAAAAGGCTTTGCGGTCCCCAGCGTGTTTGGCGTACTCGACCATGTCGTAGAGACGGAGCTGGTCTGCCTCGAGTTTCTCGGCAAACCGGTCGGCGTCACGAAGGGCCTCAGGAAGCGTGCCGACGAGTTCGTAGTGACCGCGGGGGAGCTCATGCTGCTCAGCCTGAATCACGCCATGCCGCTCCAGCATCGCCAGGGCGGTGTCGAGACGACCGTCAAAGCCTCGTCGACGATCGTGCAGTTTCTCCCGGAGCCAGTCGAGCCCGAAGGCCTGAATCGACTCTGCGTCGTGAGCAAGATGATGGTAGAGCCGTTCGTAGTAGTCGGCATCAGGGTTGGTCCAGCGGATGAAATCCATCTGGGTGAGCAGGTCACGCTCGTCGTAGAGCAGCGTGCACAGGGCGGGCTGCCCGTCGCGACCGCTGCGGCCGATCTCCTGGTAGTACGACTCCACCGAGCCGGGAATTTCAGCATGGGTGATCGTGCGGATGTCGGCCTTGTCGATGCCCATGCCAAAGGCGTTCGTTGCCAGCACGATCTCGTCGCCCTGCATAAATGTGTCCTGCACCTGTCTGCGGCGTCGAGCGTCGAGCTTGCCGTGGTAACAGAGATGCTCCACGTTGCGAGCGGCCAGGAGGTCGCTAAACCGCTCCAGCGTCTTGATCAACGTGAAGTAGACGATCCCCGAGCCAGGCAGCCGGGCCGTTCGCTCGAGAATCGCCTCGAGCTTCTCTTCGTCGCTCCAGGTTTCGTGGAGTTCCAACGAAAGGTTCGGCCGATCGATGCCTCGATTGAACCGCCGCACCCCGCCTGAGTTTGAGCCTCCCCCCTGCCCTGCTGCGTCAGCGGCCGGCGGCGTCAGGTTGAGCTGAGCGAAAATGTCGTCCTGCACCTGGGGCGTCGCGGTGGCTGTGAGGGCGATTGTGGTCGGGTTGCCGAGCCAGTCTCGCCACTGGCCAACCCGCGAGTAGTCGGGGCGGAAGTCGTGGCCCCATTGGCTGATGCAGTGGGCCTCATCAATCGCAAGCAGACTGATCCCGACTCGCTGGCGAGCTGCCGTGACCGCCTCGCGAAAGGCCTCTTTGCGAAACCGCTCCGGAGTGACGTAGAGCAGTTTCACCTTCCCTTCGGCCACGTCACGCGAGCGTGACTCGCGGGCCTGCCGGTCGAGCGAGGAGTTGATGAACGTGGCGGCGACGCCCTTCGCCCGCAGTGCGTCGACCTGATCCTTCATCAGGGCGATCAGCGGTGAGAGCACGATTGTCATCCCGGGCAGCGCGAGGGCCGGCACCTGATAGCAGATCGACTTGCCGGAGCCCGTGGGGCTGAGCACGAGCGCGTGGCCGCCTGCGATTACGTGCTGCACCACGTCCTCCTGCATGCCTTGGAAGCCGGCATGGCCGAAGGTCTCGCGGAGGATGGAGGCGGGCGTGGGGGGCATGGGGATGGGGAGTATAGCAGTGGGCTCGGGGCTGCCCGGGCCGTCTCGCCGGTCGCTCGGCTCGGCCATCCTGGCCTCTCCTCGCTCGACGCTGGCTTCGTTCTCGGCATCCATGGCCTTCACTCGCCAGCGACGCCGTCTCGCCGGCCCGGGCAGCCCCTCGCTGATTCGGTGAGGTCAGGCCGTCTCGTCGGTCACTCGATTCGGCCATCGTGTGCTGCTTGGGGCATCGTGTGCCGCTTGATGGTTGACGGGCTCTGAGGAACGGCTCTGAGGCAGTATGCTGGTCGCGGATCCGTCTTTTTCCCCGCTAGATTGCCGCGATGCACGAGCTTCCCAAGCATTTTGACCACACTGCCGCCCAGGCCCGCTGCCGTTCTCTTTGGGATGCCGGCAAATACTGGCATGCCGAGCCGCCAGCTGAGGGGGAGCCGCCGCGGCCGATGTTTTCGATGGTGATTCCGCCACCAAACGTGACGGGCGCTCTGCACCTAGGCCATGCGCTCAACAACACGCTGCAAGACATCCTGGTACGCACCCGCCGCATGCAGGGCTACCGCACGCTCTGGATGCCAGGCACCGACCATGCCGGTATCGCTACTCAAGCGGTTGTGGAACGTCGTCTGCTGGAGGAGGAGAAACTCTCCCGCCACGACCTCGGCCGCGAGAAGCTTGTCGAGCGGATCTGGCAGTGGAAGGAGCAGTATGAGGCCCGCATCCTCGGCCAGCTGCGTGAACTCGGGGCAAGCTGCGACTGGGACCGCACCCGTTTCACACTTGATGAACGATGTGCCGCCGCGGTTCGTGAGGCATTCTTCAGACTGTTTGAAAAGGGGCTCGTCCGGCGTGGCAAGCGGCTGGTCAACTGGGACACCTTCCTGCAGACCGCTGTCAGCGATGACGAGGTGTTTCACGAGGAGGTGAAGGGGCATTTCTGGCACCTCCGCTACGAGGTGATCGATCCGGCAGCCGGTGAGCCGAGCCATGTGACCGTAGCCACGACACGGCCTGAGACACTTCTTGGCGACACGGCAGTGGCGGTCCATCCGCAGCCGGCAACAGCGCTCGATGCGGTTGAGGCGGGTCTGCGTGAAAAACACGCGGCCGCTCCTGCCAAGGAGAAGCCACAGGTTGAGGCTGAGCTGGAAGCCTTGGCGGTTCGCCGAGCTGAGATGCTGGCGGGCCTTGAGCAGCTCGTGGCGATGGCAAAAGCGGGACGCCAGGTGCGGCTGCCGCTCCTCGGGCGTGCGATTCCGCTGGTGGCGGATGAATGGGCCAAGCCGGAGATGGGGAGCGGCTGCGTAAAGATCACGCCTGCACACGATCCCAACGACTACGAGGTGGGCCTGCGGCAGAGCCTGCCGATGCTGAACATCCTCAACCCCGACGGCACGCTCAATGCGGAGGCCGGGCCGTACGAAGGCCTGACTATTCGCAAGGCCCGCGAGAAGGTGGTGGCTGATCTTGAGGAGGCTGGACAGCTTGAAGCGGTGGAAGACCGACTTATCGATCTCGCGCACTCGGATCGCTCAAAGACGCCGATCGAGCCCTACCTGGCCGATCAGTGGTTTATTCGTATGGCCGAGTTGGCGGAGCCTGCCCTGGCGGCTGTCGCGGAGAATCGGGTGAAGATCCACCCGCCTCGGTATGCCAAGAGTTACCTTGACTGGCTCGGTGAGAAACGAGACTGGCCAGTGGGGCGGCAGCTCTGGTGGGGCCATCGGATTCCGATCTGGCATGTTGCGGGTGTGCGGGCGGCTGATCTTGAGGCGGCGTTTTCAGAGCGGGCGGATGTCGCCTGGGCTGAGGCTGATGGTGAGCCGACGGATGGCTCGGCCACGCGGTGGTTTGTCTGCTGCAAGGCGGAGTCGCTCGGCGTCGATGCGATTGCCGGCAAGCCACTTGAGCGAGATCCCGATGTGCTCGACACCTGGTTCTCCTCGGCCCTCTGGCCGCACTCGACCCTCGGCTGGCCAGAACAGACCGCGGAGCTTGCCGCCTTCTATCCGACCACCACGCTGATCACCAGCCGTGACATCATCACGCTCTGGGTCGCGCGGATGGTGATCATGGGCCTCTTTGACACCGGTTCGATTCCGTTTGCTGACGTGGCGATCCACCCCAAGATCCTCGACCGCTACGGCGAGACGATGAGCAAGAGCAAGGGCAACGGTGTCGACCCGCTCGATGTGATCGAATCGCTTGGCGCTGATGCGCTGCGATTCGGCATGGCGAGCATGGCCACCGAGACGCAGGATGTGCGGATGCCCGTGGAGTTTGCCTGTCCGGCCTGCGGACAGCGGATCGAGCAGACCACCGCCAATCGCACCAAGGCCCGGATCGAGTGCACGAAGTGTGGTGAGCCGTTCCGTACGCAGTGGGCGGCAAGTGAAGCTGATCTTGCCTTGCCTCGCGGGCCTGCGGTGAGCGAACGCTTCGACTCTGGCCGCAACTTCTCCAACAAACTCTGGAATGCCACCCGGTTTGTGCTGATGAACCTGGAAGGCTTTGCTGGAGGGGGCGTGGATGCTGCGGCGGCCTCGGCAGAGCTGCCGCTGGAAGAAGCCTGGCTGCGGAGCCGGCTTGCGAGCGTGACCGCAGAGGTGACGACGGCGATCGATGCGTTCCGCTTTGCGGATGCCGCCCGCACGCTCTATGCCTTCGCTTGGGATGAGTACTGCAGTGCCTACCTCGAACTCTGTAAGGCCCGCCTGGCCGACCCAGCGACCCGAGGCTCGGCCCAGGCGATGCTCATCACCGGCCTCGATACCATCCTGCGGCTACTGCATCCGGTGATGCCGTTTGTCACTGAAGAACTCTGGCAGCACCTGCGTGAGGCTGCTGGCTCGCGAAGGATGCCCTGGGACGCCGACGGCACTGCTGACGGTGCACCAGCCGACTCGGTGATGATTGCTCGCTGGCCGACGCCTCCGGCCAACTGGGTTGATGCCGAGAGCGAGGAACGGTTTAACGCCTTCCTGGCGATCGTCGGCGGGATTCGCGAGATCCGGGCCCGGCAGAACGTGCCGCCGAAAACGGTGGTCACAGTCGTGATTAAAGCCGATACGGCCAAGCAGGCCCTGCTCGCTCCCATGCTTGGCGCTGTGGCCTCCATGGCTGTTGCCGAGGTGCTGGAGGTGGGGCCAGATGTCGAGCCGCCGTCGATGGCTGCCAAGGTGGCTGCCGCCGGCTGTGAGGTGGCAGTGGATCTTGCTGAACTGGTCGACGTCACGGCAGAACTCGCCCGTGTTACCAAGGATCACGAGAAACTTGGCGGTCTGATCGAGGGTAAGCGGAAGAAGCTCTTGAACGAAAACTTCGTGGCCCGGGCCCCGGCGGACGTCGTCGCCAAGGAGCGGGAGCAGCTTGCCGAAATGGAGCAGCGGCTGGCTTCCCTGGAAGCGATGGCGGCCGACCTCCGCAGCCGGGCATGACGGGCTTCTCCACGGCCAAGTTTTCTTGACGGCCCGCGAGCACTGTCGGCCGCGTGCGGTAGAATGCGGGGGCGGGCGTGGAGGTGCGTTCGCCCCGCAGAAGTCCGTGAAGCTGCCAGTCGGAGTGAGTTGTATGTCGGTGCAGATGGAGTTGTCGCGGATCATCATCAGTGAGGTCAACGACCAGCAGGTCGTCTATCTCAAAGAGGTTGAGGGTGACCGCACCTTCCCGATTCTGATCGGCCTCTTTGAAGCAACGAGCATCGATCGACGCGTGAAGCATCATCAGGCGCCGCGGCCACTGACCCACGACCTGCTCGTCTCCGCTGTGGAGTTGATGGGAGGCGAGTTTCAGGATGTGGTCATCTCGGAACTCAAAGAGCACACCTACTTTGCGGTGATCCGCGTGATCCAAGATGGGGAAGTGATTGAGGTCGACGCGCGGCCGTCCGACGCCATCGCCGTGGCAGTCACCTGTGAACCGAATCTGCCGATCTATGTGTCGGAAGAAGTGCTTTCCGATGTTCTCGGATAGTCGAGGGCTGTCTTCATCACCTTCTCTGCTTGCCGGCGACCAAAGCACCAGAACAGGGCCGGGTGCACAAAGAAGTCGAGCAGTGTGGAGCTGATCAGTCCGCCGAGAATCACCGTCGCGACGGGGTAGAGAATCTCCTTGCCAGGCTCTCCAGCGGCAAGCACCAGTGGCACCAAGGCGATGCCGGCGGTGAGTGCTGTCATCAGCATCGGCGCCACCCGCTCGCGGCCAGCCCGCTCCACCATCTGTGGAGTGAACTGCTCCCCTTCATGCTCCACGAGATGGAGGTAGTGGGCGATCAGCAGGATGCCGTTTCGCGATGCGATGCCGCAGAGCGAGATAAAGCCCACCATGCTCGCCACTGTCAGTGACTGGTTGGTGAGCACAAGCGCCGCAACGGAGCCGATCGCAGCCATCGGCAGAGCTGAGAGCACCTGCAGCGCCAGATTGGTCGAGCGGAAGAGCGTGTAGACCGCAGCAAACATCGCCACCAGTGACACCAGGCTCAGGAGGCCGATCATCCGGGTGGCCTGCCGCTGGCTCTCAAACTGGCCGCCATACTCCAGGAAGGAGCCGGTGGGCAGTTCTGCCTCGAGTGGCTCCAGCCGCGTCTGAATGTCACGTACCACGCCCTCTAGATCACGGCCACTGGTGTTGCACTGAATCACAATCCGACGGCTGACGTTCTCTCGGTTGATCGTGTTGGGACCGCTGCTTTCTTGGATGTTGGCCACGTTCTCCAGCGGGACGCGGCCGCCCGATGGGAGGCTGATCGAAAGCCGGCCAAGCTTGCCAGGATCGATACGAAAGGGCCTGTCGAGCTGCACCCGCAGATCAAACTTTCGCTCACCATCGACGACTTCAGAGACGGTCCGGCCATTCAGCGCGGTTTCGATGAACGCATTGACGGCGTCTGCGGTCAGCCCATATTCCACCAGCTTCTCACGCCGGAGCCGGATCTGAAGCTGTGGAATTTCCACCTGTTGTTCCACCATCAGGTCGGTGACGCCAGGCACGTCTGCGATGGCTGCTTCCATCCGCTTGGCCATCCGCCGCATCGCATTCAGGTCATCGCCGTAGAGTTTGATGCCCACCTGGGCCTTCACGCCTGAGAGCATGTGGCTGATCAGGTGGGCGAGGGGCTGCTCCACCGAGACCACAATGCCGGGAATGTCGGCGAGCGTTTCCCGCAACTCCTCAAGCACCTCTTCACGACCACGGCCGGCTGCCGGATCAAAGCTGACGATGATCTCTGAGGCATTGACGCCATCGGCATGCTCATCAAGCTCAGCACGGCCCGTGCGGCGGCTGAAGTTGGCAACACCTGCGACCTCACTGATGCGGGCATCGGCCATGGCAGCAATCCGGTTGGAGGCCTCCAGCGATGTGCCGGGGGGCAGCAGCAAATTGACCTGCGCGCTGCCTTCGTTAAACGGTGGCAGAAAATCACGGCCGAGGTTGCTGACCGTGGCCACGCTGATGCCGACAGCGATCGCCACCGCTGCGAGAATCGGAGTGGGGAACCGGATGGAGAGCCGGATCGCCCAGCCTGCCAATGCCTTGAGCACGCGAAGCAACCGCCCGTCTTTCTCGTGCTGCATGAAGCGAGCCTTCGGGAGCAGCCAGTAGGCGAGTACAGGGGTGACTGTCAGTGAGACCGCCAGCGATGCCAGGATCGACACGATGTAGGCGACCCCCAGCGGTGTGAAGAGACGGCCTTCCATACCGCCAAGGGCAAACAGCGGTACAAACACGAGTACCACGAGGATTGTGCTAAACACGATGGAGTTTCGTACCTCACTGCTCGCTTCATAGACAACCTGTAAGGCTGCCTTGGGGGATGCGGCGGTCGCGTTTTCTCGCAGTCGGCGAAAGATGTTCTCCACATCGACAATCGCATCGTCGACCAGTTCGCCGATCGCGACAGCGAGACCACCAAGGGTCATCGTGTTGATCGACATGCCGAGAAGCTTGAACACCAGCCCGGTGACCACAATCGACAGCGGGATCGCGGTGAGCGTGATAAAGGTGGTGCGAAAGTTCAGCAGGAAGAGAAACAGCACAACGACGACGAGGATGCTGCCGTCCCGCAGAGCCTCGATCACATTTGCGATAGAGAGATCGATAAAGGCCTTCTGTTGATAGAGATCGGTGTTGAGTTCGATCCCGGGGGGCAGTGAGCCGGCAAGCTCGGTGATCGCTGTGGTGACGTCCTCGCTGAGCCTGCGGGTGTCGGCACCTGGCTGCTTCGAGACCACCAAAATCACCGCGGGCATGCCATTCACGGCAGCGTCGCCACGTTTGATCTGGGCGGCCTCGGCGATGCGGGCGACCTGCGAGAGGACAACCGGCCGGCCAGCGGACGTCTTGATGACAACAGATTTCAGGTCGTCAACGCTCTCGATCCGTCCCAGCGATCGCACCAGCAGTTCGTTGTCGCCCTGATTGAGGTAGCCACCTGTGGCGTTGGAGTTGCTCGCCCGCACCGCCTGCTCGACATCCTCAAGTGTGATTCCAAACTTCAGCAGCAGGTCTGGGTCGACGAGCACCTGAAACTGCTTGCGGCCACCCCCCATCGTCACCACCTGGGCGACGCCTGGGATCGTCAAAAGTCGTTGACGGACAACCCAGTCGGCCAGGGTTCGGAGTTCAAGTGGAGAGACGCTCTCGCTGGTGCTCGTCATGCCGACATGCATCACCTGTCCCATGATCGACGAGATCGGTGCCAGCTGTGGGCGAACGCCCTCCGGCATCCGGTCGATGGCGACCGCGATTTTTTCTGCCACGATCTGCCGATCGACATAGATGTCGGTGCCCCAGGCAAACTCGACATTGATCACTGACAGGCCCACGCCTGAGGAGCTGCGGACGGCAAGCACGCCGGTCGCTCCGTTAAGGACACTCTCCAGCGGAAAGGTCACCAGCGTTTCAACTTCTTCGGGGGCAAGCCCCGCCGCTTCGGTGAGGACCGTCACACGCGGCCGGTTGAGATCAGGGAAGACATCAATTGGCAGCTGACGAAGGGTGATGCTGCCGTAGACCAACACACCGAGTGCCGCCATGATCGTCAGCAGCCGGTAGCGGAGTGAGGTCCGAATAATAGCGTCAAGCATTGCAGGCAGACTCTCGGGCGATGGATCGGTTAGTGGGTGTGGCCAGCGTGTGGGTCAACACCACCCCCAGTGGTGTTCTTCAGCGCGAGCTGGAGCTGCTGAGCGGCCGACATTGCCACGCGAGTGCCGGGTGGGAGGGTGCCGTCGTTGGAAATCACCACCTGCTCGGGATCTCGATAGACGATCGAGACGGGCTGGCGATCAAAGTGGTCGCCCTTGGAGAGGAACACGTAGTTCTCCACTCCTTCACGAGCGACGGCGTCCGCCGGAAGGACAATCTGATTTTTCCAGGTTTCGACTGGCACCCGCAGCAGCATTCGCTGCCCCGGCTTGTATCGCCAGCTGACATAGCGGCGTGGGCCTGTGCCGATCGGTGTGCCAGCGAGTTCGTTCGGCAGCGTGACGTAGAAGTGGAGCGTCCGTGAGTCGGTGGCGATCTGATCGGCCACATAGGTAATGCGGAGGTCGTCGAGACGCTGTTCCTGACCGTTGGCCGCATCGAAAACGGCGGTGAGAGGAGTCGATTCGAGTGCTGCGGCGGTGATCTCAGCAACGTCTTGTTCAAAGGCTTCGCCTTCGACGAGGAGCGTTCCGTGATCGGCGAGAACCGCGAGTGTGTCCCCAATCGTCACATGCTGTCCACGATCAACAGGCAGGTCCTGCACAATCAAAACACGACTGCCATCGTCGGTCGCCTGCGGCGCTCGTACCTCGATGGATTGCAGGAGTGTGCGAGTTGAGACAATCCTGTTGATCTGCTCCTCCGTGAGGCCGTGCAGCATCAGCGCCTGACGCTCCGCTTGCAGCACGGCACCGAGTTTTTGCAGTTCGTATTCCTGCTCGATGATTCGCTTGCTCGGGATCAGGCCTTCAGGGCCGATGCCCTTGAGTCGCTCGATTTCGCGGTTCACGACGTCGATTTCGGCGTTGGTGCGGAGCAGCGCAGACTGGGCTTGGACGAGCTCTTCGTGGGTCAGCCGAACTTCAAAGAGAGGCTGATTGGGGGCCACGGCCTGTCCGGCGGTGATATGGATCGCCGTCAGATAGCCGGTGATCGGTGCAATCGATGTCAGCCTCGACCAGCCTGGCCGCTCGACCACCATTCCCGGGACTGTGATCGTGCGTTGAAAGTCTGAGATGGCGACGTCTCCTTCCGTCAGCCCGATACTGCGTCGGGCTTGTGGCGAGAGCTCGATCGCGTTCTCGTCGGTGTGGCCTTCGTGGTCATGGTCGTCGTGCGGGTGGTCATGGTCGCCATGGTCATGGTCGCCGCCATCGTGCTCATGATCGTGATCGTCGTGGTCGTGGTCATCCTGAGCCGGTGGTGCTGGAGGAACGAGCGAAATCACGTGGAGGCTTCTCATCACCCATTGCTGCAGCGGCCCTGGGAGTCGGTTCAGAGACGCAAGCGTCACCACGACTGCCACTGCCAGAACGGCGGTCATCAGCCAGGTGGACAAGGACCTACCAAAGCCTGCTTGCGGCGGAGGAGAGGAGGATGCATGCATGGGATCAGTCTCGGGAAAGAATGTGAGTGGGGCTGCGGCCCGGCGGTGGCGGGATCGCGGTGCACGCTGTCACAGTCCCCAGTGGACGGGGCACAAACGTGTCAACACGGTGATCCGCGGAGAGAGAACCGCGCAGGGCGACTCAAAGCCGGAGATGGAGGCAGCCCGTCGGCCGAACCGGTGCAAATGAGGCCGAGGGGCTGAGCGAGACTGTGAGTCCTGCACAGCTCCGCTGGACGGTGACCGTCTGCTCAAATGGGGCGACCTCGGCTGGCCACACGCTCAGCTGCAGATCTGCGGAGTGCTTGGGAGTGGCTGAGCAGCGGCACGGACCGCAGGTGTGGGTGTGGGGAAGGCATCCCGCAGCTGCGGGTTGCTGCAGGTCGCCTGCGTCGCTGTGCACAGCTGACGTGCTGTGAACAGACAAACCGGCGATCGCAGGCGTGGCACTCCTCTGACAGTGGTCAGCGGTCGCCGAAACGTTCGCCCCATGCTGGTGCCGGTCCGCGTGGCTGCACTGCCGCAGCTGATTGGAGCCTTGGTGACGCGTGTGGTGATGTGTGTGGTGATGTGAATGATGAGCCGCATGCTCAGCGTCGGTCATGCATGCCGCGTGAAGGTCATGGGTATGCAGACAGCAGCCGAAGGTGAAGTGCATCACCGTCGCGATCGTCATCAGAACGTGGAACACCTGTCGCATACACACCACCGCCTTGCCGGCAGCATCCTCCAAGCACATCTTCGGCAGAATCCACCGCAGAGACAAGTTTCATTCACTCAGCGAGGCTGTCCTCTCGCTGGGCTGTGGCCGATCAGCAGTGTCCCGCGGAGCGTCGTTTGGAAGTGAGCCAGTGAGGTCGAGCTGGAAGACTGGTGTGGTCTCCTCGCGGCGGGTGCGAAGAAACTGACTAAACACGATGCCCTCATCCTGCCAGGTTCGGGTGCCGATCAGCCGAGCTCGCACCCAGGCCTCTCTCGAACCACGCAGAAACGCGGAGATGTCTCGAGGATTGTTCGACACGCCGGCGTGGCCAGGACCGAGGCCACCAACACGGTGCCACTCCATCCCGTCTGGAGAGACTTCGAGCGTCACCATCGCGGCGGGGTCGATCGGCGCCTCTGGACTGCCTGTGCTGAGAATGTGATCCCCGCTGTTGGCGAACGGCCGTGAGACCACTGTCCAGACGGCCATGGCCGCCCGCAGCCACGCCACCTCAATCGGAGCGGTGAAAGCAAACCGCATCACCAGGCGGCCCTCCTGATCGATGGCCGTGGGCCGTAGGTACGTGGCGGGATTCTCACCTGCGATGTCGGTGGTGCGTTCCAGCCCAGTCATCTGCACCACATGGGCATCCCAGTTGGCGTCGTGCAGGCTGAAGCGGTAGCGGGCAAACTCCGGCATGTCCCATGCATAGAGCGGTGTGGCTGGGGGCGGAGGATTGCCCCGCAGGTCTTCTGGGAGTCGCGGCTCGCTGAAGGCCAGCGTGTAGTGGCCTGGTGGTGACGTCAGCTGCTCGAAGCCCTCAGCGCCGCAGTTATAGACGTTGCCATCATGGAAATGCAGAGCGAGGTCTGCGGTGCTCACGGGCCTGCCGTTGCGAGTGAGTTCGAAACTCGCAGGCGTGATCAGCCGCTCGAGCACGGCTGCCGTCAGAGGTTCAGCAAAGCGGATTCGTGTCCATTCCAATGGTGAAATCCGAGTTGGAATCAAAGCGGGGTCAGCTCCGCTTGCGTGAGACGCATGCACGTAGTCGGGCGAGATGCCAATGAACGTCATGCGTGATGATGCAGCATCCTCGTTGGGAAGTGCGACTGGAGGCTGTCGGTCATTTTGCGACGTCAGCCAGAGGCTGCCGATCACTCCGCTGAGCATGATCAGTGCCGCAAGCCCCCAGCGACCCGCCGCTGGGGACAGCAGTCGGCTGGCCAGCCCTGCTCGGCTCTGTACTGCCTTGGGTAAGCAGAGCAGCGGGTGACGCTCGAGGAGGTGTCGCAGGTCGGCGGCAAGGTCTGCAGCGTTGGCATAACGGTCGGCTGGGCGAGCGGCGAGACAACTAGAGAGGAGCTGTCGCAGCTGCCGCGTCTGTCTGCGTGTGAGCGAGCCATCCTTGTGCACCCGGCGAGGCAGGTGTGGTGGTGCAGATGCCGGGAGCTCACCGCTGAGCAGCTCGCAGAGCACAACTCCCAGCGAGTAGACATCGCTGCGGGCATCGATCGGCCGTCGAACGCCACCCTGCTGCTCGGGGCTCATGTAGGCCTTTGTGCCGGCGTGAGGAAGGCCTTCGGAGCTGGTGTCGTCGGACAATGTGG
>JADHNY010000072.1 GCA_016779265.1 Pirellulales bacterium
GCCCAACAAGAACGCCAATGATGGCGATCACCACGAGCAGTTCAACGAGCGTGAAACCACGCCTTGAACCGCGGAGTTGAAGGAAAGACATATCAAACCTCGTGCGATAGGAAGGCCTGTAGAAAAGGAAGGAAGTTCAGAGGCTGCGTCATCGAGGATGGAGGGTTTGCTTCATCAAAATCAAACAAACAGCCTTAAAGGGTAGTCCCTCGTCCAAAAAATGCCAAAAAACTGGATGTTTTTTTCGTTTTGACTGCCTCTCCCCAGCAAATCGGAGAACTGACCCACTCGCTGTTCCTCCTGGAAAACTGGCTTTTCATGAGAAAAAAAGCCCGGGGCTGCGTTCGGGGAGTGAGAGAAGAGCGTCATGGAATGACGGCAGCCCCGGGCGGTATTGGCTTGGATTCATCCACCTCCTTGTCTGCACTGGGTTCTCGGTTCCGCAGGCCGGGACCTCCGACCTGAATGTCGTTACACACCCCTGAAACCCCGGGAATTTGACGGCAGCACTCTTCGCAGACGTTTCGCTCGAAGTAGGTGATCACAGTGCCTGCAAGAAACACGACGGCGTCGACCACGCGAATCGAGATGCGGCTGAGCGAGGGCAGATGACGGACGGCGAGCATCGCCCGTAACTGCTCTTCAATTTCATCGTCTGCCACCAGCATCGGGGAGTCCTATGGCGGGAGCCGGTCAGCGAAGTGATGTACTCGCTCACCGGTTGAGTGCACCGCAACTGGCGTACCAAACGCGTCGCCAGCCTTCCGCGATCGCGTCAGGTGACTTCGCTGGTGACGGCAGACGGCGATAAAACCCGCCCAGACGTGAAGAAAACGCCGTTTCTCTGGCGAGCACGCCGACAGCTGCTCGCCGTCGACTGCCAAAATGGAACCTGCTGCCTGCCCAGGAATCGGGCAGGCTGCTGCCCGCTCAAGACGCACCCCGGGGTGTCTGCTGACGTGCTAAGCGGCCTTGCCAACCAACTCGTCAGGCTTTGTGAGCGATCGACCGAGGCGTTTACGGGGCCGCGTGGCTTCGCCGCTGACGCCAGGGACAGCCGGGGAAGACAGTGAGTCTCCGGCGAGACGTTCCCTCAGCGATGCTGCGAACGCAGGGCCAAAATCGGCGTCTTTCGCATGTTTGCCGATGTCATCACACGCGTCGGCGACTCCGAGGACAACGGCGTGGCGAACGCCTTCACGCAACCAGTGGAAAAAGTTCATCCCGTTGCCTCCTGTTCACCGTTGGCCGTCAAATGGACACGCGGCCGAACCTGCGGCCTGAATCTGTATCGACCAATCCCGGCCTCGGGTTGCAACGGGTGTCCGGCTCGCTCCGCCTTCAGAACTTGGGCTGAGATTGCGGAGTGCTCATGAGACCGATTGCCAGATCAGACGCAACCGGCTACCCTCCCGCTGGGACCCAACCGTGCCACTGGTTTCCCCGGTGACACGGCGTTTCTGGAGAAGTTCCAGACCTTCTTGGGGAATGGTGTAATGGTAGCACGACTGGCTCTGAACCAGTTAGTCTAGGTTCGAATCCTAGTTCCCCAGTTTTTCTCGCAGGGCCCCTATCTAAGTATGGGGGAATGTGTCGTGAGTTCTCCTCCGCGGCACGTGTTGCAGCAGCATCAGCTTCGCTCTGCTTCACCTCAAGCCCTCTCCGGACCTCAGCGGCACCGTGTGCTGCTTGTTGATGACCAGCCAATGCTCGGGGAGGCGGTTCGCCGTTTGCTTGCCGGCCAGGACGACATTGCCTTTGAGTTCTGTAGTGATCCGGACGCCGCACTTGACGTTGTGACACGTTTTCAGCCCACCGTGATCCTGCAAGACCTTGTCATGCCCGGTATCGACGGGATCGACATGGTGCGGCGATTTCGAACGGTCTCGGCAACCTCGAATGTCCCAGTCATCGTGCTCTCCGCCAAAGAAGAGCCCGCCGTGAAGGCCGAAATGCTGACGAACGGGGCAAGCGACTATCTCGTCAAGCTCCCTGATCGCGTTGAGCTCCTCGCCCGTGTCCGCGTGCATTCTGAGGGCTACACCCGACTGCTCGAGCGAAACGCAGCATTTCAGGCCCTCGAACAGTCGCTTGCCGATTTGGCTCGAGAGAAGGAGCGGAGCGAAAAGCTGTTGCTCAATATCCTGCCCGAGGAGATCGCCGACCTGCTCAAAGATGGCCCGTCGACGATTGCAGAATCGTTTGATTCTGTGTCGGTGTTGTTTGCCGATCTCTGCGGTTTCACTGAGTTCTCACAGGCGATCGAACCAAGAGAGCTCGTCGGGCTCCTCGACGAAATCTTCTCCGCGTTCGATCAGCTCGCGGCGAGCCACGGGGTGGAAAAGATCAAAACCATCGGTGACGCCTACATGGCGGTCGCGGGGCTGCCTGTCCGCCGACCTGACCACGCCGACGCCGTCGCCAAGATGGCCCTCGGCATGCAAGACGCGTTTGCCGAGGTGATGAAGGCCCGTGGCCTCGCGATGCAGGTGCGAATCGGCATTCACACCGGCCCCGTCGTTGCAGGCGTCATTGGCCGACACAAGTTCACCTACGACCTCTGGGGCGACACCGTCAACCTGGCAAGCCGCATGGAATCACATGGGGAACCCTCTCGTATTCACGTCTCCCAGGCGACGCGAGAAATCCTCGGCAATCGCTTTCGTTTCACTGATCGTGGCGAAGTGCCGGTCAAGGGGAAGGGATTGGTGCGAACCTCATTTCTTTTGGGGCGGGCTGCCGCTTCAGAACTGGAGATCGGACGTCGATGATGGAGACAAAGCAGCCTCCCTCCCCACGCTCACCAGTCGGTGAAGCTTTGACCTGGGCTTCGCGGATCATGTCGGTGGGCATGGCGATGTTTTTGCCGGCAGTTCTCGGTGGCTGGCTGGATGACCGCATGGGAACAGAAGTCCTCGGAGCAGTTGGGCTCGTATTCGGCTTCTTGTTGGGCCTCACATGGCTTGTTCGCATGACGGTTGGACAGCAACGATGACCGCATCCTCCTCGCTCCGCTTCACAGCCACCGGCTGCCTCGCCATTCTCCTAGTCCAGGCAGTCTTGGCCTGGTACGTGATCGCTCGCGGCGATGGCAGCCAGCAGCAGCTGATGGCCGTGGTGTTCGCCGCCACGATCACAGGCACCGGCAGCCTTGCCGGCTGGCTGGTGGCCCGCTGGAGCCGTGGCAAATCGGCTGGAATCGCAGCCGCAGGAGGCCTGGCCGCGACTGGACTTCGTCTGCTGCCTCCGATGCTCGCACTCGCGTGGCTGACAGCGGCAAAGCCCCCTCCCGAAAAGGCGGGAGCAGGTGGCTTGCTCGTTGGCTTCTACCTAAGCATGCTTATGCTGGCCATTGTTCTGCACATCCTCGAGGGACAGCGAGAGCGTTCATGCAGCCGCAACGGAGAGACGATTTGACGCATTCGCCCCCGTACCCGACACTCTCGGCTCACTCGTAGAGAACCATTAGGGAATCAAGACTGTTCCGCCGAGATGCGGAACGCACTTCGACGCCTTTCCGTTCGCACTCCCCCCGCGCCGACAGTTTTCCATGGCAGACCACAATCCGATCTACCACCTCAAGGATTCCTACTACTTTGAGGTCCCCAAACTGGTTTGGAAGCGGAACTGGAACACGCTTGAAGAGGTGCCTGAATGGCTTCGCCAGCCGTACGAAAAGTCTGGCGAGCCGATGCCGAGCGTTGAAGAGTTCAACGAGGCGATGAGCGGCAAGGTGCTGATTCCACAGCCCTTCGCGACACCCGAGAGTCTCTACACCGTCCGCGGTTTTGGCATTTCGAAGTACATGATCCTCGAGGTTGTCCTCGCGGTCATTCTCTACTTCATTTTCACCAAGCTGGCCCGGCAACTGGAAACCGGCCGGCCCGCGAAGGGTCGGATGGCTAACCTGTTCGAGGCCTTCATTTTGTTCATTCGTGATCAGATTGCCCGCCCTGCGATCGATGCTCATGATGACCATGGGCACGATGACCATGGGCAGGCCGACCAGGGGCATGATGATCACGGGCACAACAGTCACTCACACCATGGTGGCGGGGCCGTGCTGGCAGCCCACGAAGGTGATCGATTCGTGCCGCTGCTGCTGACGCTCTTTTTCTTCGTGCTCGGCTGCAATCTGCTGGGAATGGTGCCGTGGGCTGGCTCCCCGACCGCGTCATTCTCCGTGACGTTAGCTCTCGCTGGCGTGACCTTTGCCACCGTTGTGGTGGCTGGCATGAAGCAGTTTGGGCCGCTGGGCTTCTTCGCGAACCAGGTTCCCAGCATGGACCTGCCACTGCCGTTGGCAATCCTGCTCAAGCCGATGATTTTCGCGATTGAGATGCTCGGCCTGTTCATCAAGCACTTGATTCTCGCCGTGCGGCTTCTGGCCAACATGGTGGCTGGGCACTTGGTGTTGCTCGGCATCATGGGGCTGATCTCAGCGGCAGCCGTTGGCCCGTCCGCAGGGCTGTGGGCCACGGTGACCGGTATTAGCGTTGTCAGCAGCACGCTCTTTAGCGTGCTGGAGCTGTTTGTGGCCTTCCTGCAGGCCTACATTTTCACCTTTTTGTCGGCGTTGTTTATCGGGGCGAGCGTGCATCAGCACTGATTCTGCCCCCCCCTACAAACCATTGGCATTTTGCGTAGAACAAGCGTTCACTCGACCAGTTTCGACCTGTTTCAGTTTCTGACGCGGAGGGCCACCAGGCATCCGTTTCGTTTTCCTTTCCTGACCAAGGAGCATGTGCCCGTCATGATGCGTTCCCTCTATTCCGTCCGCAGCCTTAGCGTTTTGGCTGCTGTGGTCGTCACCGTCTTCGTCGCCGACGTTGCCAGCGCCCAGGAAGCCGGATCGGCTTCGGCTCTGATCGACCTGACGCCAGCCTTTGGTGTCGCTCTGACCGTGATCGGTGCTGCGTTCGGCATCAGCCGCCTCGCATCGTCGGCCTACGAGAGCATGTCGCGTCAGCCAGAGGTCGCCGGTAGCGTCCAGACAGCGATGATCATCGCCGCTGCCCTTATCGAAGGCTTCACCTTCTACGCGCTGTTTATCTGCTCGAACCAGGGCTAGGACGCCTCCTCGTTGACGGACCGGGTCCGTGACGGGTTAGGGCACGAGTACGCAGCAGCGTTCCTGGAACACGCGTTTCTGGAACACCGCATCGCCAGCAACACTTTTTGTGTTGCATTCCGGATGCGGGACGGGGGCCACACGGGCATTCCGTCCCGCACCGGCTGGCAGTTGTTGACATCTTTACCTCTCACGGCGATCTCTCTACGGGAGCCTACTTCGATGCTTTCAGGTCTCTTTCTTCCGCGGCTCTCCTTGAGTGGCGGGTCCGACATACGTTCCGAATCATGGAAGACGCTGAATGTGTTGGCCGTTGCTTTTCTGGCTTCGTGCATGTGGCTTGTTGCCACCACGCCGGTATTGGCAGCGGATGAGGAGCACCCTGAAGCAACGGAAGCATCTGCCGCAGCAGACGCCCACGGTGACTCGGATCATGGCGATGCTCACCACGACGACGCCCACCATGACGATGGGCACGGCGATGACCACGCTCATGGCCACCACCTCGAAATCGGCCACAGCGCCCTCGATGGCGATGAGCTTCGCGCATTTGAAAGCCCCGCCTACTTCCAGGGCGATCTCGCGATCTGGTCGTTTGCTGTCTTCGTGCTGCTGTTGATGCTGCTCACGAAGTTCGCCTGGAAGCCGATCATGGAAGGGCTCGACAAGCGAGAGCAGAGCATCGCTGACACGATCGCCGCAACGCAGCGGGCCAATGACGAAGCACGGCAGATGCTCGCGTCCTACGAGAAGCGTCTTGCTGAAGCGGCTGATGAGGTGCGGGGCATGCTTGAGGAAGCACGCCGTGACGCCGATGCCACGAAGCAGACTATCATCACGGAAGCCCGCAAAGCGGCGGAGGAAGAGCAGAAGCGAGCCAAGCACGAGATTGCATTGGCGACCGACGAGGCACTCTCTTCGATTGCAGAACGTGCCGGCGAGCTCGCAGTAAGCGTGGCTGGCAAGTTTCTCAAGGAGAAGCTCTCTGGCGACGATCAACAACGGCTGATCCGCGACTCTGCCGCAGCGATTCATTCCACGCCGAGTGTGAACTGATCTGCCTGCGAGAGCAGCCCATCGTTTCTCGACCGACTATTTCTCCATTTTCTCCATTGCAACTCCAAAGCCATGGCCGACACAGCATCCAACAGTGATCCCGCAGCGAATGGTCTCAACCCCGCTGCGGAGAAGGTTGCCCGCGTCTACGCTCAGGCGATTCTCGAGGCAGCCGACCGAAAGGGCTGTCGCGATGAGGTTCTCGAGGAACTGCAGGCACTCGCCACCGAAGTGCTGCCCAAGGTGCCAAACGCGCGGTTTGTCTTTGACTCTCCGCGGGTGCCCTTGGATGAGAAGGATGCCATGATCGACCGCATTGCCGCCGGCCGCATGCAGCCGACGACAAGCCATGCCTTGCATGTGCTGGCTCGGCACGGCCGACTCGGCATTGTTGCGGAAGTCGCTGACGCCGCCCGGCGTCTTGCCAACGAGCTCGCCGGCCGTCACGAAGCCGTCCTCACGACGGCAGTCGCGCTCTCTGAGGATGATCAGCAGCAGGTAATCGCTGACGTTGAGCGAAAGCTGGGAGTGCCCTTGGCTGCAACCTTCGCCGTTGACCCTGCACTGATCGGCGGCCTTGTCGTCCGCGTTGGCGACACCGTCTACGACCAATCAATTGCTTCCAGCCTGGCGTCTCTGGGTGGAAAGCTGCACAGGAGGACCATCAATGAAATTCAACACGGACGAGATCGCCTCACTTCTGCGTGAGGAGATCGATCGCTTCGAATCAGGTATCGACGTCCGCGAGGTCGGCCGCGTCTTGGAAGTGGGCGACGGTATCGCTCGCGTCTGGGGACTCTCCGGTGTGATGGCCGGTGAGATGGTCGAGTTCCCTGGTGGGATCACCGGGCTGGCCTTCAACCTCGAAGAGAACTCTGTCGGCGTGATCATCCTCGGCGACTACCTGAAGGTCACCGAAGGCGACGAAGTCCGCAGCACCGGTCGACTGCTTTCGGTGCCCGTCGGCGATGCTGTGGTCGGCCGTGTGCTCGACCCGCTCGGCAACCCGCTCGACGGTAAGGGTCCGATCGTGACGGACCAGCGTCGTCCCGTGGAAACACTCGCTCCGGGTGTCGCTGATCGCCAGCCAGTTCGCGAGCCGCTCCAGACTGGCATCAAGGCGATTGACGCGATGACGCCGATTGGCCGAGGCCAGCGAGAGCTGATCATCGGTGACCGAAAGACTGGTAAGACCGCGATCGGCATCGACGCGATCATCAACCAGAAAAACAGCGGTGTGAAGTGCTTCTATGTGGCTGTTGGCCAGAAGGACTCGTCGGTCGCTGTGGCCATCGACGTGCTGCGGAAGTACGGCGCGATGGACTACACCACGGTGATCGTCGCTGGTGCCAGCACGGCTGCTCCGCTGCAGTACATCGCTCCCTATTCGGGCACGGCGATGGCTGAACACTTTATGTACAACGGCCAGCACGCCCTGATTGTTTATGACGACCTTTCCAAGCAGGCCACTGCCTACCGCGAGCTGTCGCTGCTGATGCGTCGTCCACCAGGACGCGAAGCCTTCCCGGGCGACGTGTTCTACGCCCATAGCCGTCTGCTTGAGCGTTCGGCGAAGCTCTCGGACGCTCATGGCGGTGGCTCCCTCACGAGCTTGCCGATCATTGAGACGCTTGAGGGTGAGGTCTCGGCCTACATTCCCACCAACGTGATCTCGATTACCGACGGCCAGATCTACCTGCAGCCCGACCTGTTCTTTGCTGGCCAGCGACCAGCCATGAACGTCGGCATCTCGGTATCACGCGTGGGTGGTGCAGCCCAGACGAAGGCGATGAAGAAGGTGGCTGGTGGTCTGCGACTCGACCTCGCGTCCTTCCGCGAACTGGAAGCTTTCGCGCAGCTCGGCACGGACCTCGACGCAGCCACGCAAGCCCGCCTCGACCGCGGCTACCGCATGGTGGAACTGCTCAAGCAGGGTCAGTATTCACCGATGGACGTCGTCGACCAGGTGATGAGCATCTACGCCGGCACCCGTGGTCATCTCGACAAGGTGCCACGCGAAGAGGTTGCTGACTGGGAGAAGGGCTTCCTGACCTTTGTGAGCGACCAGGTGCCGGAGCTGCGTAATCGGCTCGTTGAGACCGGAGCACTCGACGACGAGACCGAACGGCAGCTTGAGGCAGCCATCGCTGAGTTCAACCGTCAGCGTGCAGCGGGCAGTCGTGAACCGGCGGCTGTGGGTGGCTAAGGGCTTCACGAGGCAAGAGGAGAAGCCGAATGGCACAGGCGCGAGCACTCGATCGACGACGAAAGTCCGTGCGGAACATCCGTAAGATCACCCGCACGATGGAGTTGATCGCAACGGCACGGTTCAAGAAGGCGATGGACCGCTCCGTCGCCGCACGCGACTACACCAAGCATCTCGCCAAGATTCTTGAGAACATCGCGTCGGTCGGGGCGGACGTGGCTCATCCGTTGCTTGAGATCCGCCCCACTACGCGGACGGCGGTTCTCGTGTTGACGGGGAATCGTGGTCTGTGTGGTGGCTACAACGGCAATGTCGTGCGACAGTCGCTTGCCCTGCTCGGGCAGTGGCGAAGCGAGCAGGTCGCGACCCACGTGTCGGTGTCGGGCAAGCGGGGTATTTCTGCCCTGAAGTTCCGCGACATCAGCATCGACGAGTCGTACACGATCTTCGAAGACAAGCCGGAGTTCGCCCAGGTCGCTCCGATTGGTCAGGCATATCTCGCGGCCTACGCCGCAGGGGAGATTGACCGGCTCGATGTGGCCTACACCCGGTTTGATGGGATTGCTCGCCAAGAAGCGGTGACTGAGATGCTGCTGCCTCTCGCCCCACCGCAGGCAGCGGGCGAGACAGCCGCCAAACTCGCTTCAGACGAGTACGACTTCTATCCGTCGGCAGGAAGCATCCTGCAAGAGCTGCTTCCGGCAAGCTTCATGGCTCGCCTGTTCAAGTGCTTCCTCGACGCAGCCGTGAGTGAGCAGGTGGCACGCATGGTGGCCATGAAGGCGGCCACGGAAAATGCGGGTGGCCTGATCAAGAGCCTTTCCCGCCAATACAACCGGGCCCGACAGTCCCAGATCACCGGAGAGATCATGGAGATCCTCGGTGGTGTCGAGGCTCTGAAGCAGTAACACGTCGCGAACACAACACGTCACCAACACAACGCATTCATCGGATAACCAGCAGGAGCTCGAGACAAACATGGCAACCGCAACCCGTACCGGTCGTATCACCCAGGTCATCGGATCGACGTTCGATGTCGAGTTCCCTGAGGATGCGCTGCCGTTGATCTACAACGCGGTGAAGATCGATTCCGACAACAAGGGCGTTGAGCTTCACCTCACCGGTGAGGTCCAGCAGCATCTCGGTGGTGGAAAAGTTCGCTGTGTCGCCCTCGGCAGCACGGACGGCCTCGTCCGCGGTCAGGAAGTTGTTGACACCGGTGAGCCTGTGTCGGTTCCTGTTGGCAAAGAGACTCTCGGCCGCGTGTTCAACCTGCTCGGCGACCCGATCGACGAGCGGGGGCCCGTGGAGACGCAGGAGCGGTGGCCGATCCACCGCGATCCTCCGCCGGTCTCTGAGCTCTCGACCAACACCGAACTGTTCGAGACAGGCATCAAGGTGGTCGACCTCCTGACGCCGTTCGTGCGAGGCGGTAAGGCTGGTCTGTTCGGTGGTGCCGGTCTTGGCAAGACGGTCATCCTGACCGAGCTGATTGCTCGAATCGCGTCCGCCCACGGTGGCTACTCGGTGTTTGCGGGCGTCGGCGAGCGGACTCGTGAGGGAACCGACCTCTGGCTGGAAATGCAGGAGGCCAAGATCGGCGATACCGGCCGGAGCGTGATCGAGCAGACCTGCATGGTGTTCGGCCAGATGAACGAACCACCGGGAGCTCGTCTGCGTGTTGCCCTTTCCGCCCTGACAATGGCCGAGTTCTTCCGCGATACTACCGGGGCTGACACGCTGCTGTTCGTCGACAACATCTTCCGCTTCTCCCAGGCGGGGAGTGAGGTGAGTGCGCTTCTCGGCCGTATGCCGAGTGCCGTGGGCTACCAGCCAACACTCGCCACCGAGATGGGTGCTCTGCAGGAACGCATCACGTCGACGTCGAAGGGTGCCATCACGTCGGTGCAGGCGGTCTATGTGCCGGCAGACGACCCGACCGACCCAGCCCCAGCAACCGCTTTCGGTAACCTGGACGCCTTCCTCTACCTCGAGCGATCGATTTCGGAGAAGGGTATTTACCCAGCCGTGGATCCGCTGGCCTCCTCAAGCCGTATTCTCGACCCGCAGTACGTCGGTGAGCGGCATTACGCGATCGCACGTCGCGTGCAGCGAACCCTACAGCGGTATCGCGAACTGCAGGACATCATCGCCATCCTTGGCGTCGATGAGCTGTCTGAGGAAGACAAGCTGGTTGTGCACCGTGCTCGCCGCATGGAGCGATTTCTCTCCCAGCCGTTCCTTGTGGCCGAAGTCTTCACTGGGAAGCCTGGTGAGATCACCAGCCTTGAAGACACGATCCGCTCCTTCGAGGAGATCGCCGACGGCAAGTGGGACCACCTCCCCGAGCAGGCGTTCATGTATGTCGGTCCCATCGAGCAGGCCGAAGAACAGGCCAAGAAGATGGCAGAGAAGGCCAAGTCCTAAGCAATCAGCGGCCGTTGATGTGGCCGCCCTGAGGAGACATCGTGAGCGAACAGAAGCAGACATCCCGCGGTGGCCGTGGCATCCAGTGTGTCGTGGTCACGCCAGAAACAACGGTGTTTGACACCACCGCGAGTTTCGTGAGCCTCCCGCTTGATGACGGTCAGCGGGGCGTTGGCCTCGGTCATGCTCCATTCATTGGCCGCCTCGGTGTCGGCGAGGTTCGGGTTGCCGCCCGGCAGTCGGGAGGACAGACGTCACGATTTTTTGTTGAGGGTGGCTTCGTTGAGGTAGCCCACGACACTGTGACCGTGATCACCCAGCGGGCTGTCGCTGCCGATTCGATCGATGCACAGGAAGCTCGACGCGAACTTGAGCGGGTGCAGTCGGCCAAGGCAGTCGGCCCGCAGGCGATCGAAGAGCGTCTCAAGGCGAGCGAAGCGGCCCGGTCCATGGTGCGGGTGGCCGGCCGCAGCCGCTAGACCTGCAGCTGCTAGATCTGGTAGTCCGCTTCGGTCTCTGGATTGGGAGCTTCGCCCTTCATCCTCAGTTTCGGCTTCTCAAGGACCACGGTCGTGCCTGGCTCGACACTCCTCGTGATCCACACGCTCGAGCCGATCACAGAGTCGTGGCCGATTCGTGTGCCACCCCCGAGTATCGTGGCGTTGGCGTAGATCACCACCCGATCCTCGATCGTCGGATGCCGTTTGGCCCCACGCACGAGTTCTCCCTGAGCATCGGTGGGAAAGGACAGCGCGCCGAGCGTAACACCCTGATAGATCTTCACATGGCTGCCGATCTCGCAGGTCTCCCCAATCACCACACCGGTGCCATGGTCGATGAAGAAGTGATCGCCGATGGTCGCCCCGGGATGAATGTCGATCCCAGTCCGTGAATGGGCCCACTCGGCCATCATGCGTGGGATCAGCGGGATCTTGAGCCGGTAGAGCAGATGGGCAAGGCGATGGATCGTCACCGCTTCGAGCCCTGGATAGCAGAAGATCACCTCATCGAGCGTCCGCACGGCGGGATCGCCGTCGTAGGCGGCCTGAACATCCCCAGCAAGCAGCCGACGGACATCTGGAAGCTTCTCGAGAAACTCCACCGCCTTCGCCTGGCCGAGTGCCTCAAAGTCGATTTCACCGCCATGAATCTCATCGGCAGTGCCGTCACTGGCGTCAGCACGCGTCTGACCGCAGGCATAGCCGTGGCGGAGGGCCCGTCCAATCTGCATGGTGAGCTTGTCATGCAGCCCATCGATCAGGTCACCCACGTGGTAGGTGACGTTGCCGAGGTGCAGGTTTTCCCGGCGACGGTAGCCGGGATAGAGGATCTCTTTGAGGTCCTCGCAGGCCGAAATCACCGCATCGCAGTTTGGCAGCGGACAGTGCCCCAGATGATGAATCGTGGGCGTCTCGTCGTAGGTCGCGACGATCCGGCGGGTTAGTTCCGGCAGCTGCTCTTTGATACGGACATCAGCCGACATGCTTCACTCACTCGCTCGAAGGCGGTTCCCCACGGGTGGCAGCACCACCGCGACATTCGGGAAAATCGGCGCGGAGAAACAGCGAGATTGAGCTCCGCATGCCGCCGCGCGGCCTACGCCGCCGAGGTAATGCAGGCAGACCCGGCGAAACCGTGAAGCCTGGCAGGCCCTACGGCCGACCGGCATACCGATCAAGAAACGCCTCAATCACGCGCAGCCCTGCCTGCTGGCTCTTTTCAGGATGAAACTGCGTCGCGAGGAGACGGCCGCGGGAAACAGCCGCACAGAACTCACCACCGTAGTCAGCCGTGCCGCAGATGTCAGCCGCTTCTGCAGGTCGGGCGTGATAGGCATGCACGAAGTAGTAGTAGCTGCCCAGCGCAGTCGGCACCGGACTGTCTCCATGCCAACGGACCTGATTCCAGCCCATGTGAGGCACTTTTAGGGACGGGTCGATCTCAAACCGAACCACATCTCCCTTGAACGCCGCGAGCCCCGTGTGGTCTCCCCCCTCACGTCCCGTTTCAAACAGCAGCTGCAGCCCCATGCAGATGCCTAGGAATGGCTTGTCTGTCGCGAGATGTCGCTGCAGAGGCTCCACGAGACCACGCCCTCGCAGTTCTCGCATCGCATCGCCAAACGCTCCAACGCCGGGCAGCACGAGCACAGAGGCCTCCGCAACGACATTGGGGTCCGACGTGATGGTGGCCTCAGCCCCAAGCCGTTCGCAGGCCTTCTGCACACTGCGAAGGTTCCCGCTGCCGTAGTCGACGATCGTGACGCTCTTCATACGCGGAGTCTACGCTCACGATGGCCTGCCGCAACCGGTGCGGGCCTCTCAGCGAGGGGCGAGCTCGGGATACACCACCAGTTCGATCCGCCGATTCCGCTCCCGTCCCGCGGCCGTGGCATTGCTCACGACAGGATGGTTTGCACCGTGGGCCACCAGAAAGAGCTGATTTTCATCCAACGGGGTGCGTGCGGTGAGAAACTGGAGAACGGCCTCAGCCCGAGCCGCGGAGAGTGCGTGCGGGGAGAGCCCCTCATCACCCTGGAGTGGTGAGGCGTCGAGGTGCCCTTCAATGCCCACGTAGTGTCCTGGATAGACCCGTTCCAGCTCACCGGCGACGAATGACAGCACTGCGGGAGCTCCGGGCACAAGCGTGGCAGCACCAGAATCAAACAGACGGTCTGCCGGGATCTCGACTCGCACCACGCTCCCATCAAATCGCACAGGCAGGTCATCGAGTTTCAGCTGCGACACCGCCGACTGCATCACCTGGCCGCCACTGGTGACTCGGTCCGCCGTGGTTGGGGTCGGCGATGGGGATGCGGCGGGAGCACGCAGGGCTGTGGCCAGCTGCTGGGAAGTACTGGCCAGCTGCTCGCGCAGGGCAACAACCTCTTCCTCGAGCAGTTGATTCTGCTGCCGGCTGGAATCGAGCATCGCCACCGTATCGACTCCTGAGCCTGCAGTCGTAGGTGGCGGCGCGTAGGGCAGGGCAGGGGCTGCGGAGTTCACCACGGCGGGTGCCCCTGGCACCTCAATCGTCGGTGGGGGGATGCTCGTTGAGGCGGTACGAAACGGGTTGCCGGTGCAGCCAGACGTTGCCACCGCAACAATCACACACAGACCGGCTGTACCAGGCAGCCGGGCGGAGCGATGCATCACGACTGACGTCCACGACATGCCAACAGACTCGTGCGAGCAACAGGAAACCCTCAGGGGTGAGAAGGTAGGAAAGCCCACGACGCCACCACAAGACCGGCTCGTCCCGGCAGAATCACCGGGAATAGTGGCTGTTTTTCCAGGGAAGGCCGCCTGCTCAGCCACTGCCTGCCAATCTGGTTGTCCTAGGCGCCCCTCAGCCGACTCCAGATCGCGAGTGTCAACCCGGTGAGCCCCACCACCATTCCCAACACAATCAGCAGATCGAGTGGGTAGAGAAACACCGGCTCGAGCCAGGCCCAGATCCATCGCCAGCCCACCAGCAAGAGAACCGTCGCCAGACAGAGACTCGGCCCAAACGCAAGCTCCGTCTCGCGACGCTGCAACCAGCCGAGCAGCCCGTGGGCGAGTCCCAGAAACGCCGCGATGAAAAACGCCATCACCCCGACCTGCCAGCCAAGCCAGCTGCCAGTCATCGCCATCAGAGTGGCATCGCCCAGGCCCATCGCTTCTTTGCCCAACGCCCGTGAGGCCGCTTCCCGCGTGAACACGATCAGGCCACCAGCGCCGACTGCTCCGGTGATCGCGGTGGCGAGGCCGAGAAGATGGAGCGGCTGAGTTCCAGCCGATGCCCAGGTGCCCGCGATCAAGGAGAGCCCACCAGCAAGCACCGCACTCCTTGGATCGCGGTACCAACGGCGGCCAGGAATCGCAGCCGTGCCCACGCTCCACCAGAGCAGAAAAGCTGAAGCCAGCAGCACCAGGCCCAGCCAAGACGTCAGATCGACCAGCCAGCCTGCCTGCCCACCGCTGACAAGCGGCCCAGCCAGCCCCAAGACATCCGGCACAGCAAGCACGGAGGCCGGCTCCACCGGCAAGACACAGCCAACAGGAAGCAGAATCCCTGGCCAAATGGTCACGGCAGCCAGCCCCAGCAACAGCCCGGGGACCGTGATCACATCGGGGATCACGCGGTATCGCAGGTCACACCAGGTGGCAGCGGCGAGGAAGCCACACAGTGTGAGATGGGCGAACAACCGAGGAGCCACGAGAGCACGAGCCGCCGGTGCGTCAGCAAAGACGGGCGGAAGCTGCATGCTGCAGACCACCTCCCACCACCAGCCAAACCCACCGATCACCACCGCCAGCACTTCCAGCCACATCGCCAGCCGCCAACCAGCCGGCCGATGCTCTGATGCCAGCCACCAGCCGAGCACCGGCACGGCTGCCAGAGGACCACGCCGTTGAGGTCGGCTCACCGTGATCGCAGCGGTTTCGGAGAGGTGCTCGGCGACTCGCGGCGTCCGTTGATCTGCCGTTGCCGACTTGTGGCCGACAGCACCTGTCGCTTCGGCGGCGAAGATCGCTTCCAGCTGCACCAACAGCGGCATCACGATTGCCGTCAGCCCTCGGCTGACCATGGCCGCAAAGGCCAGCACGATCGGTAGCAACCAGGGCGAATCGGGGGTCAGCGTCATGTCCGCACTCCGTGTGCGAGCCAGTCAGCAAGGCGGGCCACGACTTCGTCAACACTCGCCGCCGCCGTATCAACCGCGAGATCCGCCAGCGAACGATAGAGTGGCTCCCGGGAAGCCAAGACCGTGGCAACTTCGTCGAGTGGATTCGCCGTTGTCAGGCCAGGACGTCGCTGGACTGTCGTCGGATCCGCTGCCAGCCGTTCCCGAATAACATCTGCATCTGCCTGGAGCCAGACAACTGGCCTGCCGTGCTCGTGGAGGAGCGTGCGGTTCACTTCCCTCAAGACCACACCACCGCCGGTGGCAAGCACACCATCGAAATCGGCAAGCAGGTCGATCAGGAGCCTCTCTTCGGCATCTCGAAAAGCCGGCTCACCGTCCTGCGTAATGATGTCGGCAATCGACCGCCCCTGTCGCCGCTCAAGTTCGACATCCGCATCACACCACGCACAGCCGATCCGATCAGCGAGCTGACGTGCCACGCTCGTCTTCCCCACTCCGCGATAGCCGATCAGCGTCACCCGTGGCATAACCGCCTCCGTCGTTCACAGTCGTGCGGCTAACCCACTGGCTTGTGCGAGGCTGTTGAGGCTTTAATGGCCTCACGGATCACATCTGCCGATGCGGGCTTTCCATGCCAGTACTCAAACTGAAGCATCGCCTGACGCACAAACATCTCCACGCCTGTCACCGTGCGACACCCCACAGACCTCGCCTCCTTCAGCAACAGCGTGTTCTCTGGGTTGTAGACCGTGTCAAACACGATCATGTACGGCCGCAGGTTTGCCTTGTCGAAGGGCGTCTCGTTGACATTGGGGTGCATCCCGACTGGCGTCGTGTTGATGATGCAGTCGTACGGCTTGCGATACCGCCCGTCCCAGTCGACCGCACGGCAGCCGACGTCATCGGCGATCTCTTTGGCACGCTCAAGTGTGCGGGAGGTGACTGTGACTTCCATCGCGTTGTGCTTCAGGCCGAAGGCCACCGCTCGAGCAGCTCCTCCCGCCCCCAAGACCAGCGCTGACTTTGTGCCGGCCCGCGGTCCTCCGAGATCACCCGCCTGTTCAGCGATTGCTGCCTGCAGGCTTTCCACAGCGGCCGTTGCATCGGTGTTGCGTGCTTCGATGCCGCCGTCAGA
>JADHNY010000073.1 GCA_016779265.1 Pirellulales bacterium
TCCAGCGACGAGACATCTGCCGCACCCGAAGCCGGCACCCGCATGGTGGTGTGCTCGGGTGAGCCCAGTGCTGCTCCACCGGGCGTTCGCTTCGGCATCCCTGCCTTCGCTCACTCGAGGTATCTCGCTTTCGCCTTCCAGGCTTCGCTCGAAGACCCACGCCGGTGGATCAGCACCGGGCTCCCCCTCGCTATTCGAGGATGAAGTGGCCTCGGTTGGCCACGCAGGGGCGAGTCGTGTCAGCGTCCAGCGATGAGGCGGAGGGGCCGGTAGATGCTCGAGGAGCGTTCGAGTTTTTCGCCACTTCGGTGAGCAGCGAACTTCGGCGCAGGTCTCTGGCGAAAAAGTCGAGCGACGCGACATCTACCGTCCCGGAGCCGGAGCACCCTGCCCCTGCCCAACTCCTACGGCGAGGCCTCACGAACCTGAGCCAGCACACGCGTTGCGTCGCTGCCCCCGATCGAGAGGAAGACGTCTTGCACGTCTTCACTCGCTTCGCGAAACGCCTCGACTTCATCGGCGGTGAGCGGTGGCTCGAGTGTTAGAAAGGGGTTCTCATCGACGAGTTCACGACGTTGCTCGGGCGTGAAACATGCGAGCAGGCTTTCGGCGTCGCCGATGAGGTGCAGGTCGCGTCGCTGGCGAAGCGTATCTCTGAGGATGTCGACGAGACGAAGCGACTCAAGCTCTGTCTGGATGTCAAAGATCCAGGGATCGAGCTCGGCGATCACATCGGTCACAAGCTGTCGCCGTGCGTCGGAGAGTGTGGCCAGAAACTTCCGGTTGCCTGCGGCGGTAGTCACAAACGAGGAGTGGCCAGGGAAGATCAGCCAGTCGGTGACCTCGTGAAACTTCTGCCGCTCAATCGCGAACACCGGATTGACCTGCCCGTCGATCATGTTGAGCTGCAGGCCGCTGTACACCTCTGAGTATGGCATGGGCGTGGGACTTGCCCCGTAGGCGCCGTAGGCGGCGAGCAGAATCGGTGAGGTCATCACCCGCATCTTCAGGCCAGAGAAGTCGTCCGGCTGGCGGACCTCCTCCTTGAGTGTCCAGGCCATCTGGCCTTCGGAGTACATCGAGAGCAGGCTCAGCCCCTTCTCCGCGTAGAGAGGATCAAGAAACGCGATCAGCTGCGGATCGGCGAGCACGTTCTGCACATCCTCAGGACGCTGCGGAAGAACAAAATGCAGCAGAAACACCTGCAGTTCTGGGATGAACTTGCCCAGGCTGCCGGGTGAGGCCATCGCAAACTGCACAACACCCAGGGAAAGCTGCTCGGTGATCTGCGTGGATGTGCCGAGCGTGCCGTAGGGGTAGACGACGACTTCCACATCACCGGCTGTCCGCTCCTCGATCAGTTCCTTAAATCGCATCGCATACTGATGCTGCACACTCCCCTTTGACTCCTCGATCGCAAACCGCCAGATCTCAGCTTCTGGCGAGGATGTTCCTCGGCTGCAGCCCGTGAGCACGGCGCTGGCTGCGAGCACAACGACCGCAAGACGGCTGACGCAACAGAGCCTGTCGGCACCAAAGGCGAGCCCACGCATGACAACTACCCCGGAAATGCGAGGTCTCGAAGGAACAGGGCCAGTGGTGGAAAGGCCACCAGCGCCGCAGCAACGGCGATCAGCATCACGATGAACGGCGGTGTACCCCGCACTACCTCGGCGTAGGGTCTGCGAAACACCGCAACCGCCGTGAAGATGTCGCATCCAAACGGCGGTGTTGCCGAGCCGATCGCCACCTGCAGTGTCACGGCAATGCCCACGAGCACTGGATCAATGCCGGCCGCCACCGCGATCGGATGGAAGATCGGGGTGAGGATCAAGATCACCACGATCGGATCGACAAACATACAGCCGACGAAGAAGGCAACTGAGATCGACGTCATGATCGGCCAGTAGCCGCTCTCGGCAGTCAGCCCGAGGGTCTCCGTCAGCAGCACCTGTGGAATCCGAGCGAAGGAGATCACCCAGCTAAACGCAGCCCCGGCTCCCACCAGCACAAACACCACCGCCGTCACAAGTCCTGTGGAGAGGGCGATACGTGGGAGCGTTGCGACAGTCATCTCGCGGTAGACCACCACCTCCAGGAACACCGCGTAGAGCACGCAGACGGCCGCTGCCTCGGTAGGGCTAAAGATGCCTGAGTAGATGCCGCCCATCACCACGGCAGGAAAGCCCAACGGCAGCACGGCACGCCGCAACGCCTGCCAGCGTTCAGGCCATGTGGCCGGCTCCACGGCTGACTCCATGCCGACTGAGGCCAGCCGACAGTAGACACAGAACAACAGCAGGATCAGCAGCCCTGGCCCAACGCCTGCGATGAACAGCTCACCGATCGACGTGCCGGAGACCACACCGTAGACGATCATCCCGATGCTCGGTGGAATCAGTAGCGCCACATCACTGGCGTTGATGATCAGCGCAGTTGAGAACGACTGAGAGTAGCCCGCCGCGAGCAGCCGGGGACGCAGCGGCCCTCCAATGGCCACCACCGTCGCCTGCGTCGAACCACTCATCGCTCCAAACAGCGCGCAGCTCACCGCTGTCGTCATCGGCAGACCACCACGCACATGCCCCACAAAAGCCGCAACCGCATCGAGCAGTCTTCCCGCCGCCTGTCCACGGGTCATCACATCGGCTGCGAGGATAAACATCGGCACCGCGATGAGAGCCGAAGGGGTGATGCCGCCGATCCACTGCTGAATGATGATCGCCGGCGTGACGTCACCGCTAAAAAACACGACCAGCACCGAGAGTGTTGCAGCCGCCAAGGGCACCATCATGGGAAACCCTGCCAGCAGGAGCAGGAGCATGATGCCGAGAATCATGAGGGCCATGCCGGTCATTCTGCGGGCTCCCTGTCTGGCTCGCAGTCCGTCGGCTGGCACTCGGCAGGCTGATCATCGTCTGATTCGTAGGTATCAGCCCGCGTGAATGAGAGATAAACGCCAGGCGTGGTCATGTTCTTGACGGCCGCCAGGGCGTACTGCACACCGGCCAGAAAAAGCCCAACAGGCGCCACGAGATAGACGCTCCAGTAGGGGATGCGGAGTGCCGGTGAGATTCCGCCGAGCCGATGCACCGTGAGCACATAGGCAGCGGCATACCAGCACAGCACAAACAGCAAGACCGATGTCACGCTCGTGATCACAATCATCATCACTTTGCGAGCAGATTCCGGCAGCATGTCATAGAGGGCCGTCATGCGGATGTGACGCCCCTTCCCTGCCGCGTAGCTCAGGCCTGTGAAGCAGAGCACGATGATCGACACCTGCGCCACCTCGTCAGTCACCGCCAGACTGAACCCGAGCAGCGAACGGCAGAAGACGTTGGCAATGGTCATCGCTGCAATGAGCAGCACGGCCGAGGCGAGCAGAACCTCCTCAATCCGCTCCACAAGCGTCGCAACGTAAGTGGCGACTCGCTGCAGCGAACCGGGAGGTCTTCGAGTTGGAAACGCGTCGCTGCGTGAGCAGTGCATGAAGACCGATGGACGAACTGCTCTCGGGTGACAACGGTTGAAGGCTCGCAAGAGCACGCGTAGTGTACGCGAGACTCTTGCAAAGGACTACGGATGAACGAGACCAACAGCGGACACGTGCACGACGACACCCATACCGACTACCACGCAGCAAAGGCGATGGCGGAAGCGCGGATGCAGCGTGGTGTCTGGCAGGACCGCTTTGCCGAACGCTTTGTGCCGTTTGCGTCGCGAACCATGGACTGCGGCCTTTCGCGACAGTCGGTCGATGCGATCGCCGAGGGCAAAAACTACGTCAGCTATCGTGGCATCGGCATGGCGAAAGATCCTTTCGACATGGTGCTCTACCCCATCCTGCTTCACGAAGTGGCCCCCGCGACCGTGATCGAGCTTGGTGCCTACACCGGAGCGAGCGCTCTGTGGATGGCCGACACACTTGCCACGATGGAGATCAAAAGCCGGGTGATCTCGGTCGACATCGATCTCTCACTCGTTGATGAAAAGGCCAAAGGCCGCAGCGACATTGAGTTTCGTGAAGGCGACTGCAATGCGATCGAGGAGCTGTTTCCCCCAGAGATGCTCCACCAACTCCCACACCCACTCGTGCTGATCGATGATGCGCACGTGAATATCGCGGGCGTCTATCGTCACTTCCACGAACATGCCCTTCGTGAGGGTGATTACCTGGTCATCGAAGACACCATCCCTTGGATGCCTGGGGCATTTGGGCCTATCAACGAAGATGCAGGAACCGGGCAGGTCACTGAGTGGGGAGACTGGAAGTGGCGTGAGATTCTCAAGTTTTTTCGGGAGCACGGTGACGACTACCGTGTGGACCGTTACTACACAGACTTCTTTGGACTCAACGCGACCTGGAACTGGAACGGGTTTGTGCGACGGGGTGGTTGACGCTCGTTGTCGGCCTGTGTTACGGTCGAACTACCGAAGCGTGATTGGCATTTTTTACCACTCATTGCGTCGGGGAGTTTGTTGTTGCGGTCTGCCGACAGCCTCTCGAGCTGTGGCCTTTGCGGTGTATGAACTGCCGTAGCTGCGACGGATTTCCCGTCCTCCCACGGATTCGTGCCCCTAGAACCCCCATGCACAACACCGACACCCGTTGATGCCTCGACGATCGAGTTGCGGACTCCCACCCCGGACGATGCCGCAGCCGTGTATCGTCTCGTGTCCAGCAGCGGTGCGCTCGATGTCAACTCGCCCTACTGCTATCTGCTGCTATGCAGTGACTTCGCCAGTACGTCGCTGCTCGCCTTCGCAGGTGATCAGCTCGTCGCATTCGTGGCGGCTTACCGACCGCCTCCGCGGCCAGAGGTGATTTTCGTCTGGCAGATTGGCGTTGATGCCGCAGCGAGACGGTGTGGCCTAGGCCAGCGACTTCTCAAAGGCCTGCTCCGCCTGCCCGCCTGCGTGAACGTGACACACCTCGAAGCAACTGTCACACCCTCAAACACCGCATCGAGACGACTGTTTGAGAGCTTTGCCCGATCACACGGTCTGACCTGTGCGTTTACGTCTTCTGCTGGTTTCCCGGCGTCTGTTTTTCCAGATGCCGGACATGAGCCTGAAGACCGCGTGCGGATCGGACCACTCGTAGCCGTTGGAAAGGCTACATCCCCTGAGAAAAGGAGGAGCGTCGATGGAAATCTTTGAACAGCTCGAGAGCGAGGTTCGCAGCTACTGCCGTTCCTTCCCAACGGTGTTTGCATACGGACGAGGCCACCTGCTGCAGGATGAGTCGGGCCGCGACTACATCGACTTCTTTGCCGGCGCCGGCGCCCTCAACTACGGGCACAACCATCCAACGCTCAAGAAGAAGCTGCTTTCCTACATTGCGGATGACCGCGTGACCCACAGTCTCGACATGGCGACCGAGGCAAAACGCGATTTTCTTAAAACATTCCAACGCCTGATCCTTGAGCCACGTGGCATGGAATACAAGGTGATGTTTCCCGGGCCAACCGGCACAAATGCAGTCGAGGCTGCTCTCAAGATTGCCCGCACGGTGACGGGCCGAACGAATGTGCTGGCATTCACGAATGCCTTTCACGGCATGACGCTCGGCTCCTTGGCTGTGACTGGCAATGCCGGGAAACGCGAGGGGGCCGGTGTCGCCCTGGGCAATGTGACCCGAATGCCGTTCCACGGCTACATGGGCTCAGAGCTCGACACCATCGATCTGCTTGAACAGCACCTCACCGACACATCCAGTGGCATCGATCCACCGGCTGCCTTGATCCTCGAGACGGTTCAGGCCGAGGGTGGCGTGAATGTGGCGACCATGCCATGGCTGCGTCGACTTGGCAAGCTCCTCAAACGCTTTGAGATCCTGCTGGTGATCGACGACATCCAGGTGGGATGCGGCCGCACGGGCTCGTTCTTCAGCTTTGAGGCAGCCGGGCTCGAGCCCGACATCATCTGCCTGTCGAAATCGCTCTCCGGCTACGGACTGCCTTTTGCGGCGACGCTGCTCAAGCCTGAACTCGACCAATGGGAGCCGGGCAAACACAACGGCACCTTCCGAGGCCACAACCTCGCGTTTCTCACAGCGACAGCGGCCCTGGAATGCTTCTGGACCGATGACACGCTCTCGAAAGATGTGACGCGGCGTGGTCGCCTGATCCGCTCCCGCCTGCAGGAGCTCGCCGACCTCCATGGTGGAGTGGTGCGTGGCCGCGGGATGATCCAGGGGGTCGAGTTTCCAGATGTGGATCTCGCACGCGAGGTATCTCGTGAGGCCTTCGAACGAGGCGTCGTCGTGGAGACGGCCGGGCGTCAGGATGAGGTCCTGAAGATCCTGCCGGCGTTGACCATTCCTGATGCCGCGCTTGAGGAAGGCCTGGCCATCGTCGCGGAATGTGTGGACGAGGTGATGACTGCTGGTGCGAGCCAGTCTGGCAAGCGAGGAGACCTCACATGATCGTTCGCAAACTTGGAGAGATCACCGGCTCTGATCGCGAGGTGTCAGGAGAAACCTGGACGAGTCGCCGCCTGCTGTTGCGTGACGACAAGATGGGCTTCTCCATGCACGACACTCTCATCCATGCCGGCACCGTCACACGGATGGAATACCGCAATCATCTTGAGGCGGTCTACTGCATTGAAGGCAAGGGGACCGTGGAAGTGGTCGCTACTGGCGAGGTGTTCCCCATCGCAGCCGGCACCATCTACGCCCTCGACAAGCATGACAAGCATGTTCTTGTCGCTGAAGAGACGATGCGGATGGTGTGCGTGTTTAACCCTCCGCTGACAGGTCTTGAGACCCATGATGCCAGCGGTGCGTATCCCACAGCAGATGAGATGGATGCCGGTGGGTCCAAAGATGCCGGTAGGTCCACATAGGCACGCGGGGCGTCTCAACAACAGCCGGCTCACAAACAGACCAAAACCACTCAAGAAACCGAAAGGCCACTCGCGACGCGGAAGGAGGTAAACCGCATGACCACGACACTCGACACGACGACTGACCCGTACCATTCACGTACGACAGCCGAGTGGGAAGCGACGCCGCGAATCGATCCTGTTGTCTGGGGTGATGTGGCCTCTGGCCCTCTCGACGAGGCACGCTGCACGTCGTATGAGAAGAACGGTTACCTCGTCGCCCACGAACTCTTTTCTCAGCGTGAGACCACGGCCCTCCACGCTGAGGCTGAGCGGCTTGCCGCGGAAGCCGAGCCTGGGCCTGGCGTGGTCATTGAGCCAGAGAGCCGTGCCGTGCGGTCCCTCTTTCGGCTGCACGAGACCAGTGAGTTGTTCCGCTGTGTGGCAAGTGACCCGCGACTGCTTGATGTGGCCCGTCAGCTGCTGGGAGGCGAGGTCTACGTCCACCAGTCCCGCATCAACTTCAAGCCGGCCTTTGATGGCAAGGAGTTCTTCTGGCATTCCGACTTCGAGACCTGGCATGTCGAAGATGGCATGCCCAGGATGCGGGCGGTGAGTGTGTCTCTGTTTCTGACCGCATCGACCGAGTTCAACGGTGCCCTGCTGCTCGTCCCCGGCTCACACAAGACCTTCATTCGATGCGTGGGAGAAACGCCGGAGAACCACCACGAAAAGTCGCTGAAGAAACAGGAGTTTGGGGTCCCCTGCCCCGAGGCGATGCGGATGCTCGTCGATCACGGCGGGATGGATTCCGCGAGAGGTCCCGCTGGTTCAGCTGTCTTCTTCGAGTGCAACACGATGCATGGATCCTCCGGCAATCTCAGCCCGTGGCCGAGGACCAACTTTTTCATCGTCTACAACAGCGTGGAGAACAGGCTTGTGGAGCCATTTGGAGGCACACCGGCACGTCCGGCGTTTCTTGGTGACCGAGATGCCACGCCGGTCGGGGCATGGAACGAAACTCGCGGACGCTAAGACGACCCTCAGCCCATTGAGCGGGCGATGCCGCGGAGCCCCAGCAGAATCAGCGTGCCCGCCCCCACGACCGCGAGCAAAGCTTGGGGACTTCCACCGGGGGAGAATGATTTCACCATGTTGACAACGTCGGCAAACTCAAGCGGTGGTGGAACGGCCGGCGCGGCGGGTGGCTCGACGGCTCCGCTCGGCTCGGACACGCCGACGGTTGCCGCTGCTGCCGGGGACTCTGCTGCGAGCTGCGGGGCCGACGGAGGCTGAGCTCCGGGGGGCTGAAGCCTGGAGGCCGCGTTGACTGGTGCGGTGGTCGCGTTTGGCGGTGGCGTGACCGCAAGAGTCAGCGGGCGGTCTGCGGGTGACGAACTTGGCACCTGCGGTCGATGGCTTGCGGTCATCAAGGGCCCGTTCGCTGCTTCCAAGTTTGCAGCCTCGCTAGCCCCAGAGCCCACGGCGACCGCCGGAGGAGTCGTGGAGGCGGGCGTGGGTGGAGCCGCTGTGTAGCCGTCTGAGCCGATCGAGGCGAGAAACGCTCGCACCCGTGGGCTGCTCGCACCGATCGTGCGACCACCAGACTCTCCAAACAGCACCCCGGCGAGCTGGCCCTGGCTATTGAAGATAGGACCGCCGGAATCTCCTTGCCGGGCCTCTCCCACGAGCTCCACAAGTTCCATCGGCTGTCCACTCCCTGGCGAGAGATACTGGGTGCATCCGCCAGAGACTTCTCGGTAAGGCCCGCGGCCGTAGCCGGCAATCGTGAGTGTTTCGCCGATCGCTGGAGCCTGGAGCGAGAGCTGCACCGGCTCCACATTCGGCTTCCAGATCACGATCGCAGCCAGGTCCCAGGTGGCATCGACCCGCAGCACGGTGCCGGCTGACTGAAAGCCGTCCGGAAACTGCACGAGCACGGCCGATCGACTGTCACGGACGACATGCCAGTTCGTCAGGACCAACGCCTGCGAAGCGTTGATATCAACGAGCACGCCGGAGCCGAGAGATGTGCCCGTGCCATCCGGGGCGACCACCCGTGCCACCGCCGGACGTGGCTCCTGCCCGGTCATCAGGTAGTCGGAAAACATCGCGTCCCAGCCCTGGCCCAGTGCGGGCAGTGGCCAGCAGGAAGACGCACTCAGCAAAACGAGCACTGCGGTAAGCAGCGGCCTACCGCTTCGCAAGACGCTGCGCCTGCCGTTGCTGTTCAGAGTCGAGGATTCGTCGAAGCAGTTCACGGCGAAGTTCGCTTCGTTCGCGGTCGGAGTGTCGGTCGTCAGCCGCATGATCAAGCGCGGGCTGCGACGTCGATTCTGGGCAGGAGATGGTTGTCATGGCCTCAATGCCTCATCACGCAGCGATCGGCCTGCCACCACGCAGGTCATCCGCACGCTGGGGGAAGTCCTTTCCATCGTTGAACTCGCGCTTGAGTCGTTCGAGTTCTGCCCGTAGCGCAGCATCAGCAAGCTTCGCCAGCGTCATCCGCAGAGGATTTCCTGCGAGATGCACCGCAGCGTTACGGGCCTCATCGAGGACATCTGCCGAGATGTAGAGCGTCGCCCGCACCCGTGAGGGCTGGGGACGGTAGAGCTTGGCTGGCATCGGAAGCGTATCGGCTCGTACGGGTTGAGAGCGAGGGCTGAAAAAAACTCAGTGGCATGAAAACGTCTGACGTTTCGTCAAGCGTCACACCATGAAGAGGTTTCGGCAAACATCCTCATAGCCGGCCACTCGACTCTATTGAGATGGCACAGCCGACCCGATCCACAGACTTCCCCCAGGCTACCCCGTCTCCGAAGTGCCGACCGGCAGGCCTGTCAGCCTGAGCAGGCCCTGGCAACGGCGAGGCGACTCGGCCTAGGCAACCGCTGCTTGGCTGAGTCGTCGCGGCGTGTGGAAACTCCGCACGTCAATCCAGGTCATTCCCGCCCGACGAGCCGCCTCGATACCAAGGTCGCTGTCTTCCCAGACAACACACCGCGTGGGGTCAACACCGAGCCGAGCCGCCGCCTCAAGAAACGGATCGGGGTCTGGCTTGTGACGGCTCGTGTCTTCACTCGCGACGAGCGTGTCAAAGCAGTCCTCGATGCCCACATGCGCGAGGATCCGCCGGCAGATATGCTGATGTCCGCCGGTCACTACCGCCGTAGGAATCGAGCCTGCAGCCCGACGGGCAACATCAACCACGGGATCGATCGCCTGCACCTGGTGGAGCTGCTCAAGAAAGGTGTTCTCCTTGAGGGTCACCCCCTCCTCGAGATCGAGCTCGCAGCCCGCTTCTTCGGCAAGAAGGGCCAGGATGTCGTGTGATGGTCGCCCGCCGAGTGCGTAGAACCGCTCCTCATCGAACCGCAGCCCGTGGATCTCGGTGACATGCGACCAGGCCACAAAATGAGCCGGCATCGTGTCGGCGAGGGTGCCGTCGCAGTCAAATAGCAGAGCCTGGTAAGCCTGCTGCTGCCAAAGATCTGAGGGTGAAGCTGTCATTGGGTAGATGATTTTGAGTAGTTTCAGGCGGTTTGGTGACCGTCTGTGGCGGTTATGAGGAGTGATTGTACGAGGCTGTTCAGAGGGAACCAGGGCGTTGCCGGTTGGCAGAACGCAGCTACCTCGGGAGGCAAGTAGTCTATTGGAGAGACTCGCGGGCTGTTCGCCCGCTGCCCAGCCTGGAACACCTGCCCATGTCCCTCACCACGATCGGGATCCGACTTCGACTGTTTCTGCTCGGAATCCTGCCGACTCTTCTCATCATGGTGGTCGTGCTGTGGATGACGTACGCCCGCATGCAGGATCTGTTTGAAGAGTTTGGAGAAGAGTTGCTCGCTGAGCGGGCAGCCACGATCGCGGCTGAGATTGACCGTGACACGCATGAGGCCGTGACCGCAGCTCGCGTGATGGCGATTGCGGCCGAGCAGGGGCTCGCGAGCCGTCGAGGAGAGTCGGTCGCGTTTGCCCGTGCGGTGCTGCAGGCCTATCCCCAGTTTGTCGCTGCCTACTACGGCTACGAGCCAGAGGCCACGCCTCCGCCTGCGGCCGGAGAGGATGTGCCCGCTGAAGCAACCGACGAGACGGGCCGCTTCATCCCCTACTGGTTCCGTGACTTCACCGATGAAACACAGCTGCGACTGACGCCGCTGGTCCAGCTCGAGGGGCTCTACTACGAAGGCAACAAACGTCGTTTCAACGACGCCTCTGAGCTCGACAAGGCGATGGTCACCGAGCCCTACGAGTATGAGGGCCGGCTGATGGTGGAACAGACCTACCCGATCACGAGTGACGGCCGGTTTCGCGGGGTGGCCGGCGTCGACCGTTCACTGATCGCGTTGTCGGACAGCCTTGAGATGATCAAGCAACGGCAAGAGGCCGCCGGCTGGAACCTCGAGATCATCCTGCTAAGCCGGCTCGGAAAGGTGATTGCGTCGACTGTTGATGAAGAGGAGATGGACACCCGACCGATCACCGAGACGCCCTATGCTGACATCCTAGGCGACTTCCACTCGGCGGTCTCACTCGGCTCAGTGGTCCGTCGGCCAGATCCTCTCAGCGGGGATGCCAGCCTGTTTGCTGGTGCACGCACAGAGACGGGGCCCTGGACCGTTGTCATGCAGATGCCGGAGGAAGACCTGCTGGCACGGGTTCGTGAGCCGATTCTGGCATCTGCCGGTGTGGCGGCAGGTGGAGTGGCCGTGGCCATCGGCCTGCTGCTTTGGCTCACCAGTTCACTGACAGCACGGATCAATACCGCAGTCGCGGCTTCGCGACGTGTGGCAGGCGGTGATCTCACCGGCGCGATTGATGCCGAAGACGGCGACGAGACCGGCCAGCTCTTGCGAGACATCGGAGGCATGACCGAGAGCCTGAGAGCACTTGTCAGCGAGGTGAAGCGGGCCAGTGTCGACCTCTCCTCGACGGCCCAAGAACTCTCCGCGGCGAGCCGGCAGCAGGAGCACGCGATCACCGCTCTCGGCGCCAGCACGAGCCAGGCCGCTGCCGCGAGCCGGCAGATCTCAGCGACCGGCCAAGAACTCCTCTCCACGATGAACGACGTGGCCCGTGTCTCCACAGAAACAGCCGACGTCGCAAGCGTGGGACGGTCGGATCTGGAGGATGTGGGCCGCTCGATGGAACAGCTTGAGACCGCCACCGAGGCCTTTGCGGAGCGACTCTCAGCGATTCGGCAGCGGGCAGAAGATATCAACCTAGTGATCACTACGATCACGAAGGTCGCAGATCAGACCAACCTGCTCTCGATCAACGCTGCGATCGAGGCAGAGAAGGCGGGGAGCTATGGCCACGGGTTCCTCGTGGTGGCCCGTGAGATCCGCCGGCTGGCCGACCAGACTGCTGTGGCCACGCTCGATATTGAGCGACTTGTGGAGCAGATGCAGACGGCGGTGACCGCCGGCGTCGACGAGATGGGCCGCTTCTCAGAGGAGGTGCGGGCTGGCGTCGCTCGCGTGGCGGCCATCAGCGCTACGTTTGCTGACGTGATCGGCAAGGTGCAGACGCTTTCCGATCGGTTTGACCAGGTCAACACCGGCATGGAGTCCCAGTCCTCCGGAGCCTCCCAGATTTCCGAAGCCCTCGTCACGCTCAACGACGGCACGCGGACAGCAGCGGAGGCTCTGCGTGAATTCAAGTCTGCAGCGGGCAGCATGGTGGCCTCAGTTGAAGGGCTCACCGATGCTGTCGGACGCTTCCGAGTGGAGGATGAGGCGGTCCTGGAGGGTTGGGCAAAGTAACGTGCCGCTGAGGGTTCCGGACTTTCTACGGAAAATCCTCATGGTACGAGTGGTAATGCGTCGATCAACGCTGACGATCATTCCGGTTGTCCGGGAGACGAGAGTCTTCTCGACGGACGCCGAACCCCGTCAGGGATGCGACCACGATGAAAAAGACCGCGACTCGCCCCGTCACACGAGCTCTGGCCAAGCAGAAGACGCTCCGCCGTAAAGCAGCGGCATGGCGACGAAAGGCCCTCAGCGGGCTGGCCGGAACACTCCTCGCAGCCGGAGCCTTCGGCGTTGCCGATGACGCTCATGCCCAGATGGGGCAGACGGCCATGTCTCCCGCAGGAGGAGTGGTGAACCGAGCGGTCGGTGCCCTCTCCGATCTCAACCAGTATGGTCCTGGCTACCTCTATTACGGCATCAACGCTGCCGATCGAGGCCTCGGCTACAACGGCAGCTATATGACGCTCGGCGGGTTCATCCCATACGCCGTGGATGATGCCGGCGGTTTCTGGTCTGCCGATCTCCGTGGACATCTCTCCGTCTACGGCGGCTTCTTCTCAAATGTCGGCCTGGTCCGAAAGCAAATGCTTGGTGGAACGCTCCTCGGCGTGGGCGTCTACTGGGACTACGACGGTGACCTCAACCAGTACCCGACTGGCGGTGCCCTTGGCACAAGCCAGTTCGGTGAGTTTGGCCACGCCTACCACCAGGTGGGCATCTCCGGTGAATGGCTCACGGACTGGGGCAACCTGCGAAGCAACGGCTACATCCCTGTCGGCACGACTGCCTACACCGTCGGGAATCCAGGAAGCCAGTTCGCCCAGAACTACATCATGTGTGCCTACGGTCTGGACGCCGCCTTGGGCGGGGCAGACCTGGAAGTTGGTGCCTACATCCCATCGCTGTCGCAGTGGGCTGGCATGATCAGCGTCGGCGGTTACGCCTTGGGAAATGCCAACAACGAATGGCAGGAAGGAAGCAACCAGGGCGAGGCCATCGTGCCATGGTTTGGTGGTGTCTACACCCGCCTCGACATGACTTTCCTGGAGAACTGGGACTTCTCTCTCCAGTACAACAACGACAGCTACTTCGATTCTACTGGTTTTGCCAGGCTGACGTATCGCATGGGCGGCAGTCGGCGGCGGACGGTGCCTGATCAGCTCGAGCAGCCGATGATGCGTAACGAGCACATGGTTCGTGCCCATCAAACGCCAGTCGTGGCCGTCAACAACAACAACTCAAACCAACCGTGGAACGTGATCCACGTCGATAACACTGCTGCAACGGGTGGAAACGGCACCGCCGAAGCCCCATTCACAACTCTTGCCGAAGCCGATGCTGCCGCAGTCAATGCGTGGGATATCGTCTACGTGAATGCAGGTGACAGCAACGCCAGCATCGCCAACACCTACGGCGGCACGTTCAGCTTCAACGCCGACAACCAGTATCTGCTCGGTAGCAGTGGCGTGACGGTACTCGACACAGCAAACTTTGGGCTCCTGCCAATCTACGCCACATCAACCCTACGGCCTGTGCTGAGTAATCCCGGCGGCGTCAGCATCGCGACCGCTGGCTTTGGTGGAGCAACGATTGCCCACCTGCAGATTCAGGGTTCTGGAACGGGGCTCCTCGCCACAGGCAACCTAAACAGCGTGCCAACAGCTGCATTCCCGCACCAGAGACCGACTCGAGTGGTCGACACGATCATCGTGGGTGACGGAACTGCCGCCGCTCAGCGGGGCGTCTACCTCAACAATGCAAGTGGCAATATCGACTTTACGGATGTCGCCATCGGCCGCACGACAGCCACCGCCTTCCGGGTTGACGGTGGCAGTGCCAGCATCGACTACCAAGGCCTGATCGCAAACGACATCAATACCAACGGCGGTGTTCCCAACACGCTTGTGGACATCAACAACACGACCGGCGGTACGATCAACCTTGCCGTCGGAGGCACCCAGCCGGGGGCGCGTCAGCCCAACGCCATCAGTGACCTCGGCGGCCAAGGCATCGTGATCGAGGCGAATGCTGCCGCAACTGCGGTCAACATTGGAAATGTGTCTCTCACCAACAGCGTCAACACGGGCATCCTGCTCAAGAACGACAGTGCCACAACAAGCATTTCGTCTGACGCCGGTACCGGCATCGTGAAGAGCACCGCTGGAACCGCCATTGGCGTCGACGGTGGAGCTCCAATCTTTGACTACTTCGGAACGGTCAACAACGCACCCATCAGCGGAGATGGCTACCTCTTGCAGGTCTTCAACACGGTTGGTGTTGGAGCTGATCCAGCCACGAGGACAGGCCGCATCACAGTCGATGGCCCGGGAGCCAACTCCCTCCTTGATAGCGGCGACGGCATCTACATCTCCAATGTGGAAAATACTACTGTGAATGTGTCAGGGGCGGTGCTGTCCAGCACCGGCCCGCAGGCCCTGCTCGTTGAGCAGTCTCAGGGTACGAGCAGCTTCAACTTCTCGGAGTTCAGCGTGCTTGGTGGAACATCCAACAGCATCCTGCTCACCGATCTGTCGGGAGCCTCGACAACCTTTACGGAACTGAACATCAACAACCCGAACACTGGAGCAACCGGATTCGCGGCCTCCAATGCCGGTGGGGTGACAGTCCTCAATACGAGCACGTTGCGGACCGCCTCTCAAACTGAGCCCGCCATCAGCATCTTCGAAGATGCCGTCGCACCTGGGACCACGACCCTGAGCCTGAACTTCACGTCAGTAACTTCAGCGAACGGAACGACTGTGGCTCCTGACACAGCGATCTCCCTCACCGAAGCAGGTGCCTCAGGCTCGGTGAACATCACTGGAGCGTTCACCGCCGGCAACGCTGCGGGAACGGCAGCCAACGTCACCAACGTCTCGGGCGCAACCGTCAACGTGAATGGCGTGCAGATCAGCCCATAAGACTGGGCGATCCCATCGATTTCAAACAACAGGAGCCAACGTGTGCACCACACGTTGGCTCCGTTGCTTTTACAGAACGAACGTCGTTTCGCTAGCGACGAGGTGGAGTGGGGATCGAGCCACCACCCCCTGTGTCACCCCCGCCACCGCTGGCAGTGGCGAGGTCGGCGTTGATGTTTCCGTTCCCGTTATCGAGAGCTGGATTTGGTCCATCTGGGTCTAGAGACGTGATGAGCGAGTCAAACTTCTCGCCAGTGCCGGCCGAACCATCCGGTGGGATCGTTGCCGAGTCCGTGGCATCCCAGAAGTAGCTGGCACGACCATTATTCAAGCCGCTGGCGCCATTCGTATTGGTGCCCACGTAGTTCCCCTCGATCACAATCTGCGTCGGCACAGGCTCAAACGGGAACACCGTGCTTGGCGAGAACGTCTGCGTCGTGATTCCGCTGGCAAAACGGATCCCATAACGACCGTTTCCGTAAATCGCATTGCTTGCCGTGGTTCGAATCTTGGGATCTGGCTGACCCGCTGAATCGAGGGATATGCCGGCACCAATCTGGGCCCAAAT